>JAJYTI010000154.1 GCA_021793135.1 Bacteroidota bacterium | reverse complement strand
AATAAAAAAACCGGTACATAGATATCTATATACCGGTTTTGAATAGATGGTTGAGTTAGTTTATTATGAATTTGGCCATAGACCCTCATAAACACCAGTTCCGTATGTAATGTTTTCTGCACTCACAATAAAGCTAATATGCATACTATTTGTACCAATAGCATCAAAGTCTACTTCGTGTTGAATAACATATCCATTTTCCCAGTTTAAAGTAATCATTTTACCTTCTTCATGCGACTTATTGAAAGTCACTTCTCCAACTGTAGGTTTGTATTTACCATTTAATAAGCTCTCTAAAATATCTGATTTTTCTGTAGCTTCTACAGTGATTTTAATAAGAGCATTAGATGGATCGGAGGCTACACGTCCAGAAACATCTACAGCACGATCTACATTGTAATTTAATTTTAAAACCTTTTGAGCTTCCCCGCCGTTGAATTTCAATACGGCTCTTGAGTTATTTTTAGCCATTTCAAAAATATTTATTGGTTAATACTATGATAAATATAATAGGCTATAAACGAGAATCCAAACTCATAAATGATTTTTTTAAAAAGTATAGTAGTTCTACTATAGTAAAGTTATTTTTTCTGCTAAAAGCTTATCAACGGAGCGTTTTCTGTCCATTTGTATTTGATAATTGAATGTGATTTTAACATGTCGTATTCTTCGAGAGGAGTTAAGAATATATATGTAGAATCTTTTAGCGCATTACTATGAAGTAGTTTTTGTTCAGACAGGAAAAGTAAAGGAAAGTTTATCTCAGAATCTTCTTCTGTTTTTTTACTTACGCCACTATTGATTCTATATAGGTAGAATGCGTTTCCTGTTCTTTCAGTCGAACTTTCGATTTCTTCTATATGGTTTACAACAATTACCTCTTCGCTAAAGTGTATAGCTTCTTCTAAAGATAAACTTTGTTGAGTATCATTAATTTCATCGGGCTCTGCAAATAGATCGTATGTTCTATTGGCTTTGTCTATTGTATGGTTATTTGTTTTTTTGGTATTGCTAGTACAAGCTTGAAAAATACCAATAATAAGAATACATTTAGTTAATATTTTTTTCAAAACTCCCCGTGTTTAATTTAAAATTAGTAGTCAAAAATAAACAAAACAGGAATCATGGAGAAAGTTTATTCTAGATTCCTGTTTTTGTTTAAAGAGAGTTTCTTGATGGGTATGCCTCGGGCATTACTCCTGAGCATATTCCGATTCCCACTCGTTACCGTCATCACCTTTATGACCATCTAGTTTTATAACAAAAGATTTTGCAGGGAAATAAGGGGTAAGACGTATGTCTAACCAAACTCTATCCTTTTGTTGACGATCTTGCTCAAAACGAACTATTTTAAAGTTTTCAATCAGATTGTCAGGCCCTTTTATACTGTCTAAGAATCGTACAATTTGTCGTCTTAAATCATCTTCACTTTTGGCTGTCCAGTTTTCAAAGGCTCTTCTATTTAAGAAGTCTAATAATACCTTTGTAACATAATCAAAAACTCTTACTACAGAGTAGGTTTGTAGACCTATGTTATCTCCAGTAAATAGTGTTTTTGCAGAGAAAGCCATAATTTGACCAAACTCGTTTACCATAGGAACAAGTCCCATTTTCTCTAATTGAGAGATTTCACTCTTTTTTAGTTCAAATTTTACAGCATCTACTTCGTTAATGTTACCGTGTTTTTTTCCTGCAGAAACTTGCGAGATTTGAGTTTTATGCATTTTACCAGCTAATGAAGTAGAAGGAGGAATATATACATTATCTTCTTCGCCCACTTCGTCTGCTTTTCCTCTACCTACAATCCAATTACATGTCATAATAACATTACTTCTATGTAGTTCCCCTCCGGTTAGGTTTGCACTGTCAAATAAATCTAATACATCATCCGGTTTGTCTAGATCGGCAAAGTCTGTAATCAGCATTACCTTATTTTCATTACATATTTTAGCCCATTTTTCAACTACTTTATTAGAGCCTAAATATCCAGGTATAGCAAATATAGAGTAGTTTTCGCGTAAGTCTAAACGGTCATAGTATTGTTTAAACTCACTTGCAATATGATCTATAAAAGCAGGATTGTCTAGATCGCGTACTTGATCTAATGAAGCGTTTATAATATGTACATTATTTACTTTGTCTAGCTCGGTATTCTTATAGAATTGCGCTACAGTTCTGTAAGAGGTTTCTAGTTCTCTAGTTTGTTCCAATGTATTCTTTAAATTTTTCTTTAGTGTCTTTGCAGCAGAGCTTGCTTTATCTTTGCAAGATTCTACCATATCACTTGGAGAATCGTTTGCTTCTAATAAATTTACCCAAAGGTTTATTTTCTTTAGTAGCTCTTCGCGTTCGTTACTTTTATTGCCATCTGTCAAAAAGATTTGCTTTCTTGCTTTTCTTTCTGAGTTCATATTGGCAATACCGTCTACAACAGATTCTACAAAACTGAATCCGCCTAATTTAGCCAATACATCAATTGGCTTATGTTCTTTTGATAGTTGCTGCGTTTTCGCTGTAGCAGCAGCTTTTTCTTTTGACATAGTTAGAATTTTTATGGATTAACTATTATTTTTTATTATTTTCTAATTCTGCGGCTACGCTTTTTAGCACTTCTATAAAGGCTGCTTTAGATTCTGGGTCCGCAAGCATATTCTTCAACACTTTATTATTTCGTAATTGACGAATAATATTGTTGTACTGTTCTTGTTCTAAATTTAGATTCTTTAGGAAATCAGAATTTTCTACTAAGTTTTTAGGAGTAAAGTCACCTAAATGATTAAAAGAGAAATCTTCTTTTACCGTTTCTCCTTCAGCGGTTTCATGATCTACCGATACAGATGGCTTATAATGTTTAAATACATCTTCTATTGTCTTTAATCCTGTAACAATTTCAGGGTTTAAAGGCTCATCGGTTGTGAGTTTACTCGCTAATAAAGTTTTGTTATTCTGAATTTCTTGAATTGCTTCGTTGGCATCTACTTTCTTTTCATTACCACCAACTCCGTAGTTATACATTGACATAGCATTTTGATTTTGGGATTGAACATTTATTTTATTTTTTTTAATATCATTTTTCTCTGAATTCTTATCTGCCTTAGCTAGAATTTTGCTCTTAATAGAATGAACTAGTTTTTTAAAGCTGAACATATTTTCTAAGGTTCTTTGTTAATCTAGAAGACTCCAACCTCTTTTTACTTTAGGTTGAGGAGTAATATCTTTTTCATTAACAATAATATTCTCTTTGCGTTCGCCTATATAATCTAAACTACTAAGCTTATTGAATATAATTTCTAGGCTATGTAAGAGTTGATTTATTCTTTGTAACTCCTTATGACAATTGTTATGGTTATAATTGATTTCAGAGACCGCAGAAAGTTCATTTAATAATGTGGTAGGAGTGATATTGCTCCACTCATATGTATAATTTAATACTTCTTCTAACTCTTCTGTGGCTAAGGTTTGTGTTTTTTGATAAATTTTAAGTGCCATACTAGAGAATACTTCCACTAAATAAATAGGGGATTGCTCTGGTATCATGTTTCTGTATGTGAAGTATATATTAGTAAAGTGGTTTGATAAAATACTACATAGATTACTAATATTTACAGCTAGGCTTGAGCCTTGTTTATTTTGTGCTACTTTCTGTATTATTTTAAGAGTATACTGCTGTATGTCACCCATTAATTGTGCGAATTTATTGTAATAAGCAATTAAGGTTGGATGACTATGTAGACTAGTACAAGGAGGAATAAAATTTTCATCTACTGTAATTGTGTCCTTCTCTTTAATTATTTTTCCAATAATTAAATAATTACCTCCAGTTTCACCATTTTTTAAATTAGTCTCGGATAATAGCTGAATGTTATAGTTAGCTTGTGTATATGGATGTCTAGGAGGAGTTTCTTCGGCATCTATATCTCCAAAAGGGACACGTTTAAACGGGTTAACCGAAACAATTACATAGTAGTTTTCGCTCTCTATATTTTCTGTGTCTTCTTCTGCTTTGGTTATAGATTTAATGTTTGTTTTAAAATTGGTTAACTCTATTCTGTAACCAGCTGCAGTCAAAGCTCTACAGTGTTTTATGTTTATTTGGACATCATTTGTAGCAGTTTTGAATACATCAAAATAAGAATCTTCTATAAAGCTTCTGTGTCCTATAGGGAGTAATCCGTAGTTATAATTGTTTAATTGCAACGAATTAGCATCCCTGATGGTATCAAGTATGAAGTTATCATGCGAGACAAAATGTTTTTCCGAAATTTTCATTCCGTCAGTCCAGTTTACTGCAAAGTTTTTTATAGGCTGTATCATAGCAATCTGTTATATTAAATTTGTTTTTGACGTTTCCACTACTTCCTCGTTTAGAATTACTCTTTTGCAGATGATAGTGGTGTGGTCGGTAATATTATTTTCAAGTATAGTTTTGTCAAAGTCTATATATTTCCTAAAGTGGAATAAAGACTTCTTTGTATAAAAAATCCAAGAATAGTCCTCACCTTTAGTATCAGATAGATGTATAGTGCTATTAGGGTATTTGTAATTATAATCATCGATAGCTCTATAAAACCATTGTCCAAATGATACTCCGTTAGAGGGTGCTTTGGCATTGATACTACTTTGTTTTCCATCTTCTATGGTTTTAGTAAGTTCTAAGTTTAAAACAAGTAGATGATCGAATTTTACTTTCTCAAAATCGACAGCTTCCGCACCTCTTGGTGGTTGCCAAGTTTTATAAATATCAAATGGAATATTGATAAATTGTAAATAAGTATAGTAGAAGCATAGAGGGACTATAAAAATAGAAATTGAGGTTGCTGCCATTACACTATATCCTTTATAAGGACTTACCCAGTTAAATAATAAATGGAATAAATACCCGCCAAGCATCATACAGGTAATGGATACTAAACTCTCAAAAAATATCATATATCCTTGGCTTACGGAAGAGTCATTAAAATATTTGTGTAATAAATTTACATGACCTATTCCCAATAATAAGTACGTGAACATGGCAAATAAATACCAATAAGGGTTAAACATATTGCCTGAAACACCTAGAAATCCTGGTAGTCCTAAACAAATTCCTCCTA
>JAJYTI010000153.1 GCA_021793135.1 Bacteroidota bacterium | reverse complement strand
AAACGGTTTTTTCATTTCCAAAATTATAAAACCTACTTAATAATCATAAAATAGTATTGTGTTTAAATATTATTTCAATCTACTAAACTTAATGTTACAATGCATTTTACATGCAAATACACTAATTTCCTCCTACTTTAACAGCTTTTATCGGGTATTTTATAAATAATTCATAGTATCTTTGTAGCTTACTTACTTATAAGAGAGTAAGATAAAGAGTTACTATTTATATTTTAACGATTATTTACAATGATTCATAAAATATATCGTTATAATGCTATTAGAAACTAAACAGAGAATAACCCTTTTTAACCCTTTTTGTAACACATGAAGAATTTTTTATTCTTATGCGTGACTACATTTCTTTGCTTCTCTTCTTTCGCACAAGAAAAAGAGAATGATAAAGAAAAATCAAAATACTATGTATCTAGTGAGGTCGGAGCAGGAAACTACATGACCTATGGTGTGGATTTGAATTACATTGTTAATGACAAATACACTTTTAAACTAGGGTATAGTGGATATGTGCGCAACAGCAAAGCTACTCCAGACGATTTATCTAATACGTTGTCTACTCCACACGATATAATGAATACTTTACAGTTTATGGTGGGGCATGCTATTTACCTAAATCCTAACAATAAAAACAATCGTGTAAATTTAGCTGCAGGAATAGGTTATACCTCGATAGATAAGCCCACAAATTGGGAACTTATTGACTCAGACACAAGAAACACTTATATTTACGATACGAATATAAAACAAGAAGCTAGCTTGATAATACAACCTAAAATTGAATTTTTAATAGAGCGTTATTTTGGGTTTACTGTATCACCTACTTTACAGATTAGCGAAAGTGAAACCTATATAGGAATCGGTTTCGGTAGTATGCTAGGAAGTATTAAGTAGTAAAAATCCCCCCTTGGTTTATTTGGTTATACACCAGGAAAGGCTCTCCTTTAATTAGGGGAGCCTTTTATTATTTAATTGATATGCAGAAAATAAAGTTCATAAAAAAACCTCTTTGTTATGACAACAAAGAGGTTTTACTACTTAATTATTATTAAAAGAATTACAGAGCAAATTTCGCTGCTATCTCTTTATTGTTTGCATAGTTATTATAACAATCAGCAATTACTTCTTTTGCTTTTGCTATACCATCCCAACCTTTCACGATTACTTCTTTTCCTTCTAAATCTTTATATACTTTAAAGAAATGTTCAATTTCTTTAATAGTGTGTGGATTTACATCAGAAAAGCTCTCAATCTTATTTGCAATTGGATCGGTTACAGGAACACATAATATTTTATCATCTGCATCACCTCCATCTTCCATATACATAATTCCTATGGGTTTTACTTCTACCATACACCCTGGAAATGTAGGTTCTGTTACCAATAACAATACATCTAATGGATCTCCGTCTGGAGCATAAGTTTCTGGAATAAATCCATAATCTATTGGATATCGCATTGCAGAATAAAGCATACGATCGTAGCGCATTTTCTTAAGTTCAAAATCGTACTCGTATTTGTTTCTGCTCCCTCTTGGAATCTCTATCAACGCATCAAAGGTTGTAATCGAATCTGCTGTCTTACTCATTCTTAAATATTTTATAATATTCTGTATTTAATATCTTTACGTTCAAAAAAGCCTACAAAAATAATAAATTATTCCTATTCAAGACTCTATTTTTAGTTCTTTAGATAGATTTAATGATTTAATGAAGACGTATTACTTTAGAATACGAATTGGAAAGTTCCTGTAACACCAAATTTTCTTGCATCTGGATTATCTTTTAAGTAATTACCACGGAAGTTAAAATCCAAACGGAAAACCTTAAAAATATTACCTACGCCAGCACTCCATTCCCAATAGATATCTTCTGGTGCTACGTATTCTAAATCAGATGCATTTAATGCTTTATTTTCATCAGAAATTGTTCCGTATACGGTTCTAAAGCCTACTATTTCTCGAAGTTTTAAATCTCGCAACAATGGTATTCTAGACAATAAGCGACCACCAAAATCATGCTCTACGTGCCATGCGGTATAAGTATCACTTACAAACTCATAATAATCTAATTGCGTAAAAGTATTGTAGATACTAAAATAGCTCTGGTTACCAGGAATAGGATTTAGTAACCCTAGCGGTACAGGATCAAAAATAGTTCCAGCTTCTATTATAGAGCTAAATTTACCAAGACCTCCTATATTAATTGGCTGATGATATAATGCCTGTACTTTATTATAAGAAAATGCCCCGTTCATAAAATCTTTAAACCCATGGCTATAGTTCAAAATAAATGTAGGATACTTACCGTCATTAACCGATAGTCGTTCTACTCCATAACCACTCATTTTTTTACCTGGGGTATATTGTATAGCAAATTCCATTTCTGGTTGACGAATGTGTCCTATTACATTACCATCTTCATCATAATAATCTAAACTAAAAGATTCGGATGCTGACTGTAAGGATCTATAAGATCCTGTTAATCGAAGCACTAAGTTATTCCAAGGCTCTACTTCAAATCCAAAATTTGATAGCTTTATCTTCGTCAATCGATCATTAGAACCAACAGAAAACAATGAAGAGGAAGCTAAGTTTCTACCTAAAACATCATTTGTACTAGTAAGTTGTGCACCGGTTTGCTCTACATCACTACGATGCCCACCAAATGCCTTTATTCTATAATTTCTATTTAATAATACCTTTGCAGAAAGCCCATATTTAAATTTCTGATCACGGAATCCATATGCGGCAAATCCTTCTAAACGCCACATATCGTTTTGGTCAAAAAAGGTTCGAGCTCCAAGTCTTGTTCTCCATCCTTCCACTTCATTATAACCCAATATAGAAAATATAGGTCCATAGTCTAAGAAACCTCTTTGGTAATATCCACTAGTTAAAGTTGCTGCTAGATCGTACATTCGATTAAACTTCGGAATTGTTTTTAAGGTATCTAGCATTTGATATACCCCAACCTCATCCTTGTTTAATGATTCCATCCTAACATCCGCCCAGTATTCTGTAGAACGATTATAGATGGCTGGATCAAATTGATTTCTTACTTTCTTATAGAACTTTTTGTCTTTTTCCTCGTCAAAAACATAGTTATCATATAAGGTTGTTCGTTTACCATACATTCCAGTAGCCTCTTCTTTTTCACGTAAAGCAAAATCACTAAAGAAATGGTCACGCTTCAACAAGAAAACAGAATCATTTAAAACTTCATATTCCTGCTCTATATAAATATCTCTAATCCAGTTGATATTAGCACTTTTAGAGGCCTGCATATTAATTTCTTGCACAGCCCAAGTAGTGTCATTAACCCAAAAATCACCTCGGAAAGTTAATTCATTAGAACGTCTTGGATAATAGACAATATTATAAGCCCATTTATTATTTCTATAAGCACTATCTACTAAAGCATAGTTATAAACATGAATACCTGTTCGTGAAAGTGGACTGGTAAAGGATTTCTCAAATAGCTTAATATAATTATCATAGATATCATATTCAGCATACAAGTCTTTTATAAATGCAATTAAAGACTGGTTATTATCAAATCCTGAATTCTTATTTGCCTCTAACTCCTCTTTTTCGAGATTATATTTATTATCTCCATATATCTTAGAATAAGATTCATTTATGAAAATTGGCAAATAAGAATTACCTGTAACTCTAGAAGTATCAACCATATCAAAAACAAACTCTAATCCTTCAAAGAATTTACTTTCCATAAGCGTA
Organism: Bacteroidota bacterium; assembly: GCA_021793135.1. Classification (GTDB taxonomy): domain Bacteria; phylum Bacteroidota; class Bacteroidia; order Flavobacteriales; family Flavobacteriaceae; genus JAJYTI01. The sequence goes on along the minus strand of JAJYTI010000153.1, from coordinate 1,439 downwards.
CTATCGATAGAATTTAAATCAAACTCTATCTTCTCGTACTTATCGTACTCATATTGCTTAAAGTTTTTAACTCCATTCTGTCGTTTGTGTTCCCAGATTTTTCTAAGAATATCGATAGCAGGATTATTTTTCTTTGGTTGTTTTCCCGAAACAATTACAACCTCATCTAGAGAAGCACTTTCCTCTTCCAAAACTACTTCTAGGCCAAGATTGTTTCCAGATTTCAACTCTAACTCTATAGTTTTATATCCCATAAAACTAATTACCAAAGCAGAGTAAATCTCCTTGCTTTCCATGTAGAACTTACCATTTTCATCACTCAAAGTCCCTTTTGAAGAGTCTTTAAAGTAAACTGTAGCATATGGTATTACATGTCCATTAACATCCTGTACTTTCCCGCCTACTCTTGTTGTTTGGGCTAACAAAGTACTGGGAATAACAAAGAGTATTAATAGAAAAACTTGCGACCAGATTGTCTTATGTAGATTGGTAAAAATCAATGTCACTAGAACTACTTTAAGTAAAGTACTTTTTTCACTGCGTCGATAACTTCTTTGCTATTTGGTATCCATTTCTCAAAAAGAGGAGCGGAATATGGCGCAGGAGTATCGGCTGTATTAATTTTTATAATTGGTGCATCTAAATAGTCGAATGCCTGGCTCTGTACTTGGAAAGCAATCTCTGTAGAAATATTTCCAAATGGCCATGCTTCTTCAAGAATTACTAAGCGATTCGTTTTCTTTACCGACTCGATAATTGTTTCATGGTCTAAAGGACGTATAGTTCTTAGGTCAATTACTTCACACTCTATTCCTTCTTTAGCCAACTCGTCTGCCGCTTTATAGGCTTCTTTAATTATCTTACCAAAAGATACGATAGTAACATCTTTTCCTTTTCGTTTTACTTCGGCTTTACCAAGTGGAATTAAATACTCTCCTTCTGGAACTTCTCCTTTATCACCATACATCTGTTCACTTTCCATGAAGATTACAGGATCATCATCACGAATAGCACTTTTCAACAATCCCTTTGCATCCTTAGGGTTACTAGGCACTACTACTTTTAGACCTGGTGTATTAGCATACCAACTCTCAAACGCTTGTGAGTGTGTTGCTGCCAATTGTCCAGCAGAAGCTGTAGGACCACGGAATACAATTGGTATATTGAATTGCCCACCACTCATTTGACGCATTTTTGCTGCGTTGTTAATGATTTGGTCTATACCAACAAGAGAGAAGTTAAAAGTCATAAACTCAATAATCGGGCGGTTACCATTCATTGCTGAACCAATTCCAATTCCAGAAAATCCTAATTCCGAAATTGGAGTATCGATAACTCTTTCTGGACCAAATTCGTCCAACATACCTTTACTTGCTTTATATGCACCATTATACTCTGCTACTTCTTCTCCCATTAAGTATATGGATTCATCTCTACGC
>JAJYTI010000152.1 GCA_021793135.1 Bacteroidota bacterium | reverse complement strand
AAGTCCATAAAGATAAGTAGATGTATTTCCTTTACGGATTAAAGCTCCTTCTTGCCATTCTATATATAGATAATCGGTTACTTCAGGAAATCTTTCTTTTAAAGTAGGACCTTCTGGATAAACAGCTGTAGACCAAAGTCCATCTTTATCTCCTACATCATGAATAACTTGATGCACTTCGTTTTTATATGGGTTCCACTGGTTATAGCTCAGTTCATCTTTCCAATATAAAATGCTTAAAATTATTGCCAACATTCCAATAGTCAACCCAAATACATTGATTGTGGTTGCTATTTTATTCTTAGCAAAATTTCTAAAAGCTATTTTTATCCAGTTATAAAGCATTGATATAGGTGTTGGGTTAACTTAAGCTTACTTCTTTTTTGTTTGATTTTTCCGAAAGGATTTGCCCGTCTTTTAATGCAATGGTTTTTTGTGAAAAAGAAGCGTCATAAGCGGAGTGCGTAACCATAATAATAGTTGCTCCTTTGGCATGTAAATCAGTAAGCAATTCCATTACTTCGTTTCCGTTTTTACTGTCTAAGTTTCCAGTTGGTTCATCGGCGAGAATCAGTTTCGGCTCGGTTACCAATGCTCTAGCTACTGCCACACGCTGTTGTTGTCCTCCAGAAAGCTGTTGTGGAAAATGTTTTGCTCGGTGGCTGATGTCCATCCGATTCAATATCTCTTTTACTTTTTGCTTTCGTTCGGCAGATTTTACTCCGTTGTAGAGTAGTGGAAGCTCGATGTTTTCGTACACATTTAGTTCGTCGATGAGGTTGAAGTTCTGGAAGATAAAACCAATGTTTTGCTTTCGGATTTTAGAACGTTCTGTCTCTTTTAGTTTTGCCATTTCTTTGCCGTTGAATAAATAGCTGCCAGAGTTAAAATCGTCTAATAAACCAAGGACGTTCAATAAGGTAGACTTCCCACAACCCGAAGGCCCCATGATACTCACAAACTCTCCTTTTTTAATGTGCAAGGACACTTCGTTAATTGCCGTAGTTTGTACCTCTTCGGTGAGATATACTTTTTTTAGTTTATCAATTTTTATCATAGTCATTTATTTTAAATTCAATACTTCTACTTTTTTATAGTCGCTATAGGAAGAGGTGATTACTCTTTCTCCTTCCATTAAACCATCTAAAACTTCAAAATACATCGGGTTTTCTCTTCCTAATTTAATATTTCTTCGAACTGCTTTACCTGTTCCGTCTAACACAAAAATCCATTTCCCAGAAGTATCATAATGGAAAGCCCCTTTTGGAATTAAAAGGCTCTCCGAACTCTCTGATAAATACAATCGCACGCTAAAAGACATTCCCATTCTGAGGTTTTTTGGGTACTCATTTTTAAAAACCATATCCACTTGAAACTGTCCGTCTTTTACTTCTGGCAATACTTTGCTTATTTCTACTTCGTAAGTTTTATTATTGGTTTCTATGGTTCCGCTTTGGCCTACATCTAAACGAGAAATGTAATATTCGTCGACTTTTGCACGGATTTTATAGCCATCCATATTATCTATTTTACCCAAGCTTTCACCAGCATCTATATGTTGCCCTAAGTTAGGGTCAAAAGAGGAAATTCTTCCGCTAATCGCAGCAAGTACAATGAAATTTTCTTTGTTTTGTCGCAAGATTTCAAGGTTTTGTTCCATTTTAATCAATGCATCGTCTATAGCTTGTATTTGTAGGTTGCGTGCATCTTTTTCTTTGCTTACGCTGGTTTCTATAATACCTTTTCGTTTGGTTTGATAGGTGTATTGCTCGGCGATTTCCTTATAATCTTTTTCAGGAATTAATTCTAGATCGTATAATTTTTTGTTTAATTCATATTTTTGTTCCGTATCTACATAATCATGCTGGATTAAGATAAGTTCTTTTTCCAACTCTAACTCTTGATTGGTTAGGTTGATTTTTAAATTACGAAGATTGTTGATTTGTTCGATGATAGCGGTTTCTTGTTGTAGATAGTTCAGTTCGGAATTAGGATTGTAAAGTCGCATCAATGGCTCTCCTTTTTCAACCATAGCACCGTCTTCTACAAAAATCTCTTGTACCGCACCGCTTTCTATGTTATTGATAAGGACCGAATGTAACGGCTCTATTTTTCCACTTAGGATTACCATATCGTCAAATGCTCCTTTGCTTACTTCCCGAACGCTAATTCGTGAACTATCTACATTCAAGCTTGATTTCTTAAAATGAGTGTAAAATAACAAACCGATTAAAAAAACAACAACCAATGCAATCGGTATAATTATTTTGTATTTTGATTTTTTATTTTGAACTTTCGTGTCCATACTTTGTTTGTTTTCAATTATATATATGGGAATTCTGTGCCATTCGTTTATAAATGTGCATCTATCTGATAATTAGTAGTCTATGATTTTAGGAAATATAGCGAGTGTACGAAAACGAACATATATCGTACGAAAACGAACGATTCTATAGGATTAATTAGAGTAGTAAGAAAGTATCTGTGGTATGTAGAAAGATTATAGCTCGTAAGCAATACTTCTTTTATCTAATTCAGCAGTGAAGTATTCTAAAACACTTGGTGGAGCTACCATTATAAAAACATAAAGTTGATCTCCTGAAATCGACACATTATAACTTGGCCAGCTATGTCGAATCCCTTTGACCACTTTAACTGTAGTGACTTTATTCAGGTCAATTTGTATGGTTCGTCCCATTTTAAACACATACAAGTAGGAGTTGTCAAATACAAAAGGAAAGAAATCTTTATAAGTGTTTTTTAAAGGCTTAAATACTCCAGCAAATTTCTCATATTCTTCTGGAATTAAAGAATGTATTACTTGGGATTGGTGCTTAATAGATTTCTTGGACAAGAAATGAAAAAGAGCAATAGATATAGAAATAATTATAAAGAATATTCCGCCTAGTATATAAGCATCTCTCATTCTTCTATCATAGTTTTTTTGCGTCAAGTACGTCATTGATTTTGTTTCGTAGACAAAGTAAATAACCACTGCAGAAGCAAGAAGTAAACAAGCAACGAAGATTATAATAATTAATTTACGTCTTCTTTTCGCAAAGCCAAGAGAAGTTACTCTTTATCTGTTTTATAAGGATCATTTTCAACCATATTTAAGCCTTCTGTTTCCTAATTCGACTTCCATTTAAATAGAACAATAAGTACAGCAAAATAGAATATAATCGGGAGAAATACATGAAAATTCATCCTAATAGAAGTCGGTAAATGGATATAAAACTTTAATCTAGTAAAGAAATTTTGGTTTGCTATAGACTCCTCAATTTTAATTTTTACGGTTTAATAAATAAGAGAAAATTACTTGTACGATACACCTCTTACATTCAGTTCATCTACTAAATAATGTAAAAACACCTGGTGTGGCAGTTATTTCGAAACGATAGAATTTAGCTCCAGTTATGGATATGTAGTAAATTCGTAATTCAGCCCTTGGATTTTGTACAATATTTACTTTAGTAACATTGGTAAGATCAATTTGCAAAGTCCTTCCTACTTTGAACACATACAAGTGTGAGTCGTTAAACATTAACGGGAAAAGTATCTTATAAAGATTACTCACGGGTTTAAATACAGTAATTAATTTCTCGTATTCTTTAGGATGTAAGGAATGTATTACTTGGGATTGGTGTCTAATAGTCTTTGTCACTAATAAATAATAAATGCTAGTGAAAATTAAAACAAGCAAAAAAAAACTTAATCCTAATAAAAAAGTATCTTTCATCCTACTATCGTACCTTTCTTTAGTCAAATACGTCATAGATTGTGTTTCATAAACCAAGTATAATACAATCCCAAGAATAACGATTAAGCCAATAATAAAAACTTTAGTTACTAATAGATTTCTTCTATTTTTTAATCGAAGGGTAAGATGTCTTTTTTCTGTTTTGTAGGGATCTACATCAGGAGGTTTTGAGCTTTTTAAATTCCAGTCGGATTTTATTAGATAAAGTACCAATAAAATGATGAAGCAAAATACGATTAGAACAAAAATTAAAAAATTCATCATAGCCGTGGAAGTTATTAGTGTAGATTCTAAGTTTAAATCTAACGAAGAAAAAAGAATTGATTAAATAATCTTTAATTTATATTTTAAGAAGTACTTTCCTAGTTGAACATAATTTTCTAAGCCAATTTACTGATCTTAATGCCTATGATTATTTTGTATTTTAATTAATTATTTTAAACTTTCCAGTTCATAAGTGATTTATTTTCAATTATCTATAGGGTAAAGATTAACTTCTTTGTAAGAAATTGAAACTTAGTTGTATAGGTTTTATGTAATTTGCATAAGTGTTCGATTTCGAACACTAAGTAAAATAGCTAAGAAGGAAAATAAGCCCTTACGTACTAAAATTGGATAAAATGAGAAAAAAAGAAGCGACAATTCTGGTAGTTGATGATGACTCCGATATTTTATTTTCGGCAAGAGTATGGCTTAAGCGTTTTTTTACACAAATTTTAGTTTCCAATTCGCCCAATAAAATTCGAGAAAACATACAGCAATATCAAATCGATGTAGTTTTGCTGGATATGAACTATAGAAAAGGCTATGAAGATGGTAAAGAAGGTTTGTATTGGCTAAAATATATTCAAGAAATATCTCCGCAAACCGTGGTGATTATGATGACGGCTTTTGGCGATGTAAACTTGGCAGTAGACAGCTTGAAAAGAGGAGCTTTTGACTTTGTTCTTAAACCTTGGAGCAATGAAAAACTTTACGCTACCGTAAACGCAGCTGTAGACTTGGCTAGAAAAAATCGAAAAGTAGAGCAATTAGAAAAAGCTTCACAACCTCCTAAATTAGATTTTTTTAAAGGCCAATCTTCTGCTATGAAACAAGTATATACTTTGGTAGAGAAAGTTGCTGTGACCGATGCTACCGTACTAATTTTAGGAGAAAATGGAACAGGAAAATACATATTAGCCAAAGAAATTTTCCAACAATCCACTAGAAATAAAGAACCGTTTGTTCACGTAGATTTAGGTTCTTTAAATGAAAATCTATTTGAAAGTGAGCTTTTCGGTTATAAAAAAGGAGCTTTTACAGGAGCGGAGCAAGATACCCCAGGACGTTTTGAACAAGCCAATGGCGGCACGATTTTTCTGGATGAGATAGGGAATCTAACCTTGCCATTACAAGCAAAACTATTGACTGTATTGCAAAATCGGAAAATAAATAGG
>JAJYTI010000151.1 GCA_021793135.1 Bacteroidota bacterium | reverse complement strand
ATGTTATGGAGTATTGGTTAATTGCAAGAAGTAATCTTCTAGGTTTGTTTTATTTTCTCTTAAATGACTCACATATACACCCTGTTGAGCCAAGTATTTATTAATTGCTTCTGCTGGTATTACAGTGTTAAAGTAAACTTTATATACTGGCTTATTCGTTGAATCTACTTTTTGAATATGAGGATGAAGTTCTAATGCTCTAATTAACTCGTGTTCGTTAGGTGCTTTTAATTCTATAAAAGAACCCTCAATATTAAGTTCATCAACTTTTGTTTGATGTAATAACTTTCCTCTACGAATAATTAATATATCGGTGCACACCTTTTCTACTTCGGACAACAAATGGGAAGCTAAAAGAATTGTAGTTCCTCGCTTTGCAATATCTGTTATTAGCTTACGTATTTGATGTATACCCTGCGGATCCAATCCATTTGTCGGTTCATCTAAAATTAAGATTTCTGGTTTATTTAGTAAGGCTGAAGCAATAGCTAGCCGTTGTTTCATTCCTAAAGAAAAAGCGCTAAACTTTATTTTTTTCTTGTCTAATAAATCTACTGTCTCCAAAACAGAGTCAATAGTATTATAGGTTATTCCTTTTATTTTACATACGAGCTTTAAATTTTGCTCTGCATTCATATATGGATAAAAGTTTGGACGCTCTATAAGCGCTCCTACCCTTTTAAGTGCTTCATGTGTAGATTTCGTTCCATTGTACCACAATACTTTTCCTCCTGTTTTATTTACAACGCCAAGAACCATTCCTAAAGTAGTAGATTTTCCACTACCATTTGGTCCTAGTAAGCCGTAAATATTCCCCCGTTTAATTTTGAACGAAATATCGTTTACAGCTCGAACGTTACCAAAACGTTTACTGAGATGCTCCACCTCTAAAATTATTTCTTTATCCATATTGTATATAGTGTCCTTTCTTTAAAATTAGACATTATTTAATCAAGAACGTTACAAATAATTAGGAGATCTTTTTGTATACTCAACATTAAATGAGTCAAAAAGTCACTATAAAATAGGAAATATAAGACAAATAGTCAGCTATATATAATTAAACAACAACTTTAATTATATATACGTAAAACACTATATTTTAGAAGTTTACCTAAAAACAAAGCGAAGTTTGTGAATATGCATCTTATTCTTCGGCATTAATTTTGTCTTAATACAAACGAACATTAATAAAAATTAAAAACAATTAAAACATTTATATTATGAGTTTAGTAAGATGGAATAGAAATGACTTCTTCCCTAATATATTGGGAGATATTTTTAACGAAGATTTGATTGATAAAGTTGCAAACAGATTATCTGTACCTGCAGTAAACTTAAAAGAAACCGATTCTTCTTTTGAGATTCATATGGCTGCACCAGGTTTAAGCAAAGAAGACTTTAAAATTACTTTAGAAAATAAAATATTGACCATATCTAGTGAGTCTAAGTCTGAAAACAAAGAAACCGAAGGTAAATTCACACGAAGAGAATATGGTTACACTAAATTTTCTAGATCTTTCACTCTTCCAGATAATGCTGATATAGAACAAATAGATGCTAAGTATGATAAGGGAGAACTGAAGTTAACTTTACCTAAAAAGGTTAATGAAACAGAAAAAGTAAGAGAAATAACAATTTCTTAATTCTAATGAAGGAAGAAATGTAATCTTAAGTTCCACTCCATAAATTGGGTGGAACTTATTTTTTTCTAACTAATAACAAACCTACAATTGCTATAAATCCAACACCTGTCCATATTGGTGGCTGCAAGCCCTGTTTAACTCCTAAATAAATAAGTAAGCCTGTTGCTACTGATAAAATAATATAAAGTATAGTTGACAAAATATGTTTCACGTTGTTTTCTTTATGATTCGATTTGTCTAAACTTACAAATATTTTAATGAAAATAAAGAGTATAACATGTGTAAACTCAATGCAAATACGCCGACTACTATTTATCATTAGATTGCTAAGTTATTAAAACATAGAAACTTATTGTTTATAATATTAATCCTAATGTTTTGCATTTTAATAATCGATGAAATAAGTTGAAATAAGTATGGTAAATCTCTTTTTTATACGATTTAATGTTTCTATGTTTGATTATTGAAATACTGGAACTTTAATGAAAAATAAACAATTATAACATCAATATATTAAGAATTAAATAATAAAAGATAATGCAAGTATTATGCGTCAAACATAAAAAAGATGCATTTAAATTAACTTAAACTTAATAAATTCATATTCCAAAACACACATAGCAATGACCGTTAGAAATCTAATTATTGGCAGCATTGTAGTTCTTAATTTAATTATTGCTTCCTTAGGTATAATTTTTACCCCAAATTGGTTCTGGCTTTTGATTATTCCAGTTATACTTTTAATCGTAGCTATATACCATACCGCACAATCGAAACACGCTATTTTAAAGAATTATCCTATTGTTGGAAAATTCCGATATTTATTTGAATCTATACGACCTGAAATGCGTCAATACTTTTGGGAGTCTGATACCGATGGTCGTCCTTTTAGTAGACGTCAACGCTCTATAGTATACCAACGCGCTAAGAATCAAAGAGAAACCGTTGCATTTGGTATGCAAAGTGATCCTGAAACACCAGGAAACGAATGGGCTGCACATAGCATCTACCCTACTAAAATTGAAAATCATGATTTACGTGTAAAAGTTGGAAATGCACAATGTAGCCAGCCATACAACTTAAGTATTTTTAATATCTCGGCAATGAGTTATGGGGCATTAAGTAAAGCAGCTATTAAGGCACTTAATAAGGGTGCGGCTATGCAAAACTTTGCTCATAACACAGGGGAAGGTGGAATTAGTGAATATCACGAAAATGGTGGTGATCTAATCTGGCAAATAGGTACTGGATATTTTGGATGTAGAGATGAAGAAGGAAACTTTAGTGGTGATCTTTTTAAAGAGAAGGCTAATCTTCCACATGTGAAGATGATTGAACTTAAGCTTTCGCAAGGTGCAAAACCAGGACACGGTGGTATTCTTCCAGCTGCGAAAAACACTCCTGAAATTGCTAAAATACGTCACGTTGAACCAGGAACCGATGTAATGTCACCTCCTGCGCATACAGCGTTTAATTCTGCAGAGGGCATGATGTATTTCTTAAAGCGTTTGAGAGAGTTATCTAACGGAAAACCTGTCGGATTTAAAATCTGTATTGGTGACAAACAAGAATTTATTGATATCTGTAAAGCAATGGTTGATACCCAAATCGTTCCAGATTTTATTGCAATAGATGGTTCAGAAGGTGGTACAGGAGCTGCACCATTAGAGTTTACAGATAACTTAGGTATGCCTCTTTATGACGCATTAACCTTTGTTACAAAAACTTTAATTTCTTACAAATTAAAGCGTCATATACGAGTTATTGTTTCCAGTAGAATCATTACTGGATTTGATATTCTAAAAGCAATTGCATTAGGTGCAGATGCATGCTATAGTGCTAGAGGAATGATGTTTGCCCTTGGATGTATTCAAGCGCTTAAATGTAACGAAGATACTTGTCCTGTAGGAGTTGCAACACAAAATCCAAGCTTGTACAAAGGTCTAGACGTAAATGATAAATCTGTTCGTGTAGCACAATTCCATAAAAATACTTTACGTGCAACCATCGAGATTATGGAAGCTTGTGGGTTTAATACACTCGATGATGTTTCTGCGGATAAGTTTTTCAGAAAAGTAGACAGTTTAACCACGAAGAGTTTTGAAGAAATCTACTTTGAAAATGAAGGAAGATTGGTAGAAAGTCATACTAATTTTGCACCACGTGAAATGTACAATTAATTATACATTTTTATAGTATATATTAAAAGGCAACTAATTAATAATTAGTTGCCTTTTTTTTATCATTACTTTTCTTCGAGAAAAAGAAAATATAAACAAAAGTGGCTATTCCTATAAAAAAAGGATAGTATAAATGTTGAATTATAGAAAACGGAGATATACTAAATCCTACTAAACTTAACACCGTTAATATTTGAGCTCCATAAGGAAGAATACCCTGAATAAAACAAGAAATTGTATCCATAATACTTGCCGAACGGTCTAAACGCACATTATTATTCTCTGCAATTTCTTTTGCTACAGGACCAACAATGAGAATAGCTATGGTATTGTTTGCTACACAGGCATTCACAATTCCCGTTAGAAATGCTATTCCAAATTCGGCATGTTTGCTAGAATTTATTCTTTTGGTGATTGCAGAAAGTAAATAAGCGATTCCTCCATGAAAACGAATTAAACCAACTACTCCACCTATTATTAAGCACAAAATGCTTAACTCCAGCATACTTTCTATACCAACTTGCATTGCAGACAATGCTTCTAATACATTAAAACTACCTGTCGTAAAACCAATTATAAAAGAACTAGCCAAAGCTAAGGAAAGTGTAATAATTACATGTATCCCATTTACTGCAAGTATAAACACAATTACATATGGTATCATCTTCACATAATCTAACCAAGAAAGCTCCACAATGGAAGTATTTTGCACTTCTATAGGGATTAATAGATATAATACTAATGTAACTAATGCAGGAATAGCAACAATACGAATGTTTACACGAAATTTATCACGCATTTTTATTCCTTGCGTTCTTGTTGCTGCAATTGTAGTATCTGAAATGAAAGATAAATTATCTCCAAACATTGCTCCACCAACTATAGCAGCTAATAGTACAAAAAAAGCCGAACCTATACTATCTTGCATACCTAAGGCTAATGGTGTTAAAACCGCAATCGTTCCAACAGAAGTACCAATAGAAACTGATATAAACGAAGCGATGATAAAAAACCCAGCTATCAAAAAAGAAGATGGTATATAATGCAATGCAACGTTTACAACAGAGTCTACCGCCCCCATTTGTTTACTAACTTCGCTAAACGCACCGGCCAGTAAAAAAATGAGAACCATAATCAATAAAGTTTCATCACCTGCTCCTTTAGTAAATTCTCGAAGTTTGATATTGAACTTTGTTTGAGGAAACTGAATAAATGCCACAAACATCGCTAGCATAAAAACAGATAGGACAGACAGTTGATAGAAATCCCCCAAATACCAAGAACCTCCTAAATAAAGTACAATAAATATTACTAGTGGTAATAAGGCTTTTAGATTGCCTTTTATCTTTGTTTGCATTTCATCTATTTTAAGGCAACAAAGATAAGCGTTATAGTATATTTTTCTACAGATTTATTTGTGATACAGTG
>JAJYTI010000150.1 GCA_021793135.1 Bacteroidota bacterium | reverse complement strand
AAAAAGATGAGTTAATAGAAATCTTAGATAAAAAATCGAAAGAATAAACTCCTAATTTAATCTCTTTTCTGAACAAAAGAAAGATACAAAGCCAAACTAGAACCACTCAACGCTAAACAAACTCCCACTAATAGCGGAGAAGCATAACTAAATCCATACGCAATAGGCAATCCTCCTAGGAATGCTCCAAGTGTATTCCCTATATTAAAACAGGCTTGACCTGCTGATGCAGCTAACATCTCGGCATTCTTCGCACTTTTAATTAAAATTGTTTGTAATGGCGATCCAATAGTAAATGCAATTAATCCAGTAACAAACGTCATAATATAGGCCATAGTTACTGATTCTTGTAGAAAATACACTAACAATAAGCAAACTGCCATACTAAAGAATCCTAAGATTACGGTTCGGGTTGCGGTTATAGCATCGGCCAAACGTCCACCTAATAAATTTCCTAAAAACATTCCTAAACCAACCAAAATCATGATAAATGGAAGTCGTGAAGGATTTAACTTTACTTCTTGCAACATAAATGGAGCTATATAACTTAACCAAGCGAATAACCCTCCTGTACCTATCGAAATAAGAATAATCAATAACCACGCTCGTGGGGTTTTAAAATATTGCAATTGTTTTTTTACAGAGTTATCCTTTGCAGCAGGAATCGCTGGCACCCATCGATATAACGTGTAAAAAGTAACCAATCCCAATCCAGCAATTACTAAATATGGTATTTGCCAAGAGTAAAATTGACCCAGATAAGTAGCCAATGGTACACCTACAAGATTTGCCAAAGTTAAACCAGTAAACATGATAGCAATAGCTCTAGTTTCTTTACCAGGAACTGCCATAGTTGTAGCAACTACCGACCCTACACCAAAGAAAGCACCATGAGGTAATCCTGATAAAAATCGTAACGCAAATGCCACCTCGAAAGTAGTAGAAAGGGTAAATAAGGTATGAAAACCGAAGAACAACAACATTAATGTCATTAAAATTCGCTTTGGAGGAAATTTATTAGAAAGCATCGCTAAAATAGGAGCGCCAATTACTACTCCTAATGCATAAATAGCAATAAGATAGCCAGCTTGATACTCTTCTACTTCAAAATATTTTGCAAATTCAGGCAATAATCCCATCATGGCGAACTCGGTCATTCCAATTGCCAAACCACCAAAGGCTAAAGCCACTAAACTCTTATTCATATAATTTTAAATACGGTGTTATTAATAGGTTTCTTTCCCTCTTTCGTATTGATTTGGCCACTTTACCTCTACACCAAGTTCATTAGCTGCATGTAACGGAAAATAGGGTTCGCGAAGCATTTTTCTTGCAAGTAAAATTAAATCTGCTTTACCTTCTTGTAGGATATTTTCGGCTTGTTGCGCTTCAGTAATCATTCCTACCGCACCTGTAGGGATAGCTGCTTCATTTTTAACTCTATCGGCAAATGGAACTTGATAGTTTGGACCTACAGTAATTTTCTGACCACGAACCGCTCCTCCAGAAGAGACATCCATTAATTCCACACCCTTTTCTTTTAATAACTTTGCAAGTGCAACGGACTGATTTACATCCCAACCCCCTTCCTTCCAATCGGTTGCTGAGATTCGCACCCATAAACTTTGATTGGTAATTACTTTTTTCACTGCATCGGTGATTTCTAATACAAAGCGCACACGATTCTCGAAACTTCCACCATACTCATCGGTTCTACAATTTACTAATGGAGATAAAAACTGATGCATTAAATAACCATGTGCCGCATGTAATTCAATGATTTGATATCCTGCATCAATAGCACGTTTAGCACCTTGAACAAAATCATTTTTCACGCGTTCAATATCTTCTTTAGTCATTGCCAACGGCGCTTCATCTTCTTCATTAAACGGGAAATCTGATGGTCCTATAGTTTGCCATCCATTTGGATTGTTTTTACTGATTTGATTACGACCTATCCAAATTTTCTCCGTACTTGCTTTACGCCCAGCATGTGCTAATTGGATACCTGGAACAGCTCCGTTCTCTTTGATGAATTTCGTTATTTCTTTGTATTTCTCAATATGTCCATCTTCCCAAATTCCTAAATCTCCATAAGAGATTCGACCTTCTGGACTCACAGCAGTTGCTTCTTGAATTATAGCTCCAGCACCACCTAAAGCATATTGCCCTAAGTGCACTAAATGCCAATTATTTGCATAGCCATTCTCCGCCGAATATTGACACATTGGTGAAACCACTATACGATTTCGAAGAGTAAAATGTTTAAAAGTATATTCTTTAAATAATAATGCCATGCCTTATTTTATTTCAGTTTGTTCTAGATCTATTGGGAATTCTTGGAATATTCGAGTTTCCTCTTTAGTCATTATTCTAAAATCTGGAGTTTTATCTAATTTTTGAATGTTCTCCAAATGCACCTTAGGAATTTCGGCTAATCTTCTAGTCTTCATATCAATCCATGCTCCGCCCATTAAGCATCGCGCAAGATTCCTACCATTTTCATCATAAAAATTATGAATAAATTCAAAAAACACACCATCTTCAGACAATCCATGCAAAGCAATACTTACACGTACCTTTTGATCTGGAAAAACTTCTTTAAAGTAATACATATGCTCATACAATGCAACTGGTCCAAGATTTAGTTTTGCCAATTCTTTAAATCCTAAACCCTCTTCTTGTAAATAACGCATACGCGTATGACTCATATAGTCAATATAGGCACTGTTACGTAAATGCATGTTGGCATCTACATCACTCCAACGAATTTCAAATTCCTTAAAATACATATTCTTACTGCTAAAAATTTCTGTGCAAAGATAAGGAATACAAGCTGGAGGGAAGAGATTTTAGCAGAGTCTTGTAGTGAAAGAATTGCTAAAGTTTATTAAGTTATATTCTAGAAATTATCGTAGAGTAATAATATGAAATAATTGGTTAATTTTAAACCTAGTAAGATATGTCTACTGATGTTTATTAAATTTTTAGCTATTACTTACTAATACCGTCTATCAACATACAAATGCCAACAATAATCGTCAAAGTATGAATTAATCTTAAATATTGTTTTATGACAAAAATAAATCAAAATGCATTTTTCTTCCTTATTGTTTTTTTAACGCTATTTTCTTCTTGTGTTGAAAAAAGGAATAAGGAAGGAAAGAACGCTTCAGAAACCATTCTTTCTAAACAATCTAGATTAGACTCATTATTAGCATCTCCTGTGATTATTAATAGTGAATTAAAAAAAGAAAAAATAAATGGTATTGAATTTTACAAAAGTTATATGATAACTGAAAATGAACATTCTTCTTATTTTCAAGATTCTATAATCCGACATGCTTCATTACATGGTGATATAGTAGAGTTATTAAAAAATAAACATCAAGAAAAAATTGTATTTCTTCGGTTTAATTCTGATAAACTGAATTTGAGATATGGTATATATATTGGGATGAACATGGATGATTTTTTTAAAAAAATGCCTGAGCAAGAAATTCAGGATAACATCCTTATATACGATTCGGAATACGCTTCGCTTAAGTTTTATTTTGATGCAAAAAGAAAGGAGTTAAAACAAGCGGAATACACTTATTTTATGGAATAACTTATAGGTTCTAATGGAAAAAGCTTTCAACAAAACAGATGAAAGTCTTAATAAATTAATTTATTCTTTAAATACTAGGTGAATTCTCTTTACTAACTTTCCTTTTGCTATACATGAAGGCAATGCCAAGATAAAAAAGCGCAGCAAATATAGCTTGCATTGTCCCTTTCCAAAACACTTCCATAGATCCTGACTTGTAATAAACCACGTTTATTACATTCAAAATCATCGCAACGAGAAACACAATTCCAATAATTATATACGTTCGTTTTTTTAACATCATTATTTCAATTTTACGGTTTAATCATTTCAAAATCTATACGCTAGATTCGCTTCTTATATATCAGTTTGGTTTAAAAGATTCCTATTAGTATTTAAATATAAAATAAAACCAAAGAAAAAACAATCCCAATAATAATCAAAATATAACTAATTAGGATATACAGCATAATTAATAATACTCTACCTATAATCGTTTTTAGAGAACTCTCATAATAGAAATTCTTAAAAAACCAAACATAAATAATAGGATAGAAAATAATACTAATGAAAGATATATTAAACATTGTAATAGTATCTTCTCTAAAGATATACATAACAGGATAAGTAATCAGAATACATAAAGTCATATACAACGATAATACAAATGCATTTATCACAACATGTTCGTAATAATTATGTCCCCATTCTCTAAAGGCTAATTTGGTGCAAATGGAATATAGTGGAACATAACACAACATTATTAATGAGTTATATTTAGTCTTAAAATTTACCATTAGTAAACTCAATGGATCATCCATATCTATATCAATAGCCACATAATACTCTTCCAATGCATCATTTAGACCGATGATTTGAAAAGAAATAAAAGTAGAAATACCCGCAAGGATTAACACCAATGCTAATGGCCTATAATGATTTACTCGATTTCCATCAATATACTCACGTGCCGTTTTCCCTATATTAACAAGAAGGTTTTTAATCGTATAGAAAAAACCTTTATCGGTTTGAATAACCGTTTGTTGAATTTCATTGATAATATACTTCTTATCGATTCTCTCGAATCTTTTTTGACCACAATTCGCACAAAAATTCCCAGTAATTAATTCCTTACAACTCCTACAATGTGTTTCGTTGTTCCCTTCTAATTCCACAATTTTATTTTTTGTTTTAATAAAACCTTATATCTATCCTATAATACTATTTGGCTTTTCTCGGTTTAACGAAATAGATAAAACAATTGACCATATATACCATTCCGATGAGTAGAGATAAGTTCCTTAGTATACTACTCAACAAATCCTCATCAATTGGAAAAACCATTAGAATAATAAAGGATATAACTAATAGTAACGCTCTAACACCACATACATTGACATTTCTAATCAATTTTTTATGCTTATTCATCGATTTATTAGCTATAAAATTAAAACATTTTATTTATTGCTCTAATAAAGCTCAAGAAATAAAGAGAATATTTAATAAAAAAGCAATGATTAAGTAAATTAGTGCAATCTATTGCAAGCAAAAGCTTTTTATAAAAATCTGTATCTTTAATCCTTATTCTCATTTGTCTCATATGAAGCATCTTTACACCTTACTTTCATTTTTATTAATTATCGGAGTATGTTGGTTTAGTTTTTATGGAGTCGTACCTCAAGAAAATGATGACGAAGAAGATC
>JAJYTI010000004.1 GCA_021793135.1 Bacteroidota bacterium | reverse complement strand
GTTTAACTCCTCTCCATATCTTACGCGTCCTAATTTTCTTCTATTATTTCCTTTAATCGATACACTTCTATATTGGTACCAATTATGTGGAAAGTAAAAAGATACAATGATATTATTCATAACTTATAAATTAGTATTCGAGGCTTTTCTATGCCATAGGTATAGTAAAACTTCGCGATTTATATTTATAAATGTAGTTTATTTTAAATTTATTGCAAATAAACTATCAAAAAGTTTAATAAATGTGTCGAAATTGTTCAGTATGTCTTTTAAAAATGTATTGCGAGCAGATGTTGTTTTTAACTAAATAATCTTAAGAAATATTATGGATGTAATGTTTTTAAAAATACCAAGCATATTGTCTTTTATATCAGATGTTTTGTGTTAATCTTTTTATTTAATTGGTAATCTTATTTAGATTAATTAATATTGGTGATAAGTTGTGAAGAATTGGAATAAACATATAATTATTTGGACGCTGATAACACTCTTGTTATCAGCTATAAGTATTTCATCAATACACCAGTTTATTCATCATAGTGATAAATCTGTATCCTATATAGATTCTCACGAACATAGTGCAACAATTACAAAGGCAGATGTAGAATGTTTTCTATGTGATTTTCAATTACAAAATTTTGTAGAAGTAACCTTACCAGATTTTGAACCTTTTACTATAGAAGCGTTTTCTACCACGGTTACCACATATACTTCGGACTTTGTTTATCAGCAAGTAAAAAACTTTTCCTTACGAGCACCTCCTTATTGTAGATAATTAAATTTTTTAGAGTGCTTACTTGTAATTACAAAGTAAGCATTTAGCATATTCCTATCTTTTAAATTATCTACATTCCATGTATAAGTACATCTTATTCCTTGGGATAGTATTAGGTGTATCTAACTATATATTAGCACAAAACAAGTTCGTAATTGCATTGCAAGATTCGGAAGAGCAACCTATATCCGATGCGCATATTGCTTTAAATAATCAATTACAAATAAGCGACTCTAAGGGAGAATTGCATTCACCTGTTATAGCTAAGGATAGCATATACCTACACATATCTCATATAAATTATAAAACTTTAGATACGCTAATCGCAAGTCCATATTCTGGTGCGAGAGTGCGTATAATCTTACAATCGAAAAATATATTAGATGCAGTAAATATAATTGCTCAAAAAGTAAAACAAACCACAGTACATAGCATTCAGGTAGACAAACAATATATTGCTGATAATTTTGATGGTTCTTTAGCCAAAAGTTTAGACCGTTTACCTGGTGTCCAATCTATTGGTATTGGTGGAGGCATGTCTAAACCTTTGATTCGTGGATTAGGCTTTAATAGAATCGTTGTTGCCGATAATGGGATGAAATTGGAGGGTCAGCAATGGGGTGTTGATCATGGATTGGAGGTAGATGCTTTTGGAGTGGAAGACGTGCATATTTTAAAAGGTGCCAATGCTCTTGCATACGGTAGTGATGCAATAGGTGGGGTGCTAGAAATAAATAATAATGCTGTTCCCAAACAAAAAGGTTTGCAAATCGATTGGATAACCTATGCAAAATCGGTGAATAAAGCTATTGGAAGTTCTTTAGGAATGGAATATAAGCGAGGTAAGTTTTTTGCAAAATTACGTGCCACTGGGGCTGAGTATGGAGATTATAAAACAACAACCGATACAATAAATTATCTGAACTATAGAATACCTATTTATGATAAAATAATGCAGAATACTGCCGGTAGAGAATATAATTGGGATGCACAAGTTGGGATAGCAACGGATGAGTTTACAAGCTCATTAAGATTAGGAAATGTATACCAAAAATCAGGTTTTTTTCCTGGTTCTCATGGTATCCCATCTATAGATAGGGTACAGCCAGATGGGAGGTCAAGGAATATTTCTTTTCCATACCAGCAAGTAAGCCATTTTACATTTGGTTGGCACAACGCTTGGCGACTTAAAAATCACGAATTAATCTTAGATATTGGCTTTCAACGTAACCATAGACAGGAATGGAGCTGGTTCCATACGCACTATGCTGGGCAACCCAAACCCGAAGTAAATCCAGACTTGGAAATGGATTTTCTTTTAGAAACATACCAAGCTTCTATAAAAGATAAAATACGTTTCAATAATTTACATAGTGTGGAATTTGGTGCGCAATGGCAACATAAGCAAAATAATATTGATGGGTTTGGTTTCCTACTTCCTGCTTACAAAGACAAGCAGATAGGTTTCTATGGGATTTATAATTTTAAATCAAATTATAATAATCTTTGGACCGCAGGCATTCGGTTCGATAATGCAAGCTTAAATCTACATTCTTATTATGACTTTTATTTAGAAGCATTTTTATTGTCATTAGGGAAAGATCTTGATGAAGCACAAGAATACGCACAGCGTAGTCCAGATTTTCATAAGAATTTTTCTTCTTGGAATACTAGTATTGGCTGGAAGCATTTAATAAATGAGTCGTGGGATTTACAAATAAATGCGGGTACTAATTTTCGTTTCCCAACTCCTATTGAACTAGGTGCGAATGGTATTCACCATGGTTCTTTCCGACACGAAAAAGGAGATACTACTTTAGATCCTGAGAAAGGTTGGGTAATCGATTTGCAATTAGGGTATAAAGATTCGATAAGAGGTATAGAAACTAAAGTAACACCGTATTTACATTACTTCACAAACTATATTTACTTAAAACCAACGGGTAGTTTTTCTTTATTGCCGCATTCTGGACAGTTATATCAATTTACGCAATCCAAAGCGCTACATACAGGTTTGGAATGGCAAGTTTCT
The DNA here is from genome assembly GCA_021793135.1 of Bacteroidota bacterium. GTDB lineage: Bacteria > Bacteroidota > Bacteroidia > Flavobacteriales > Flavobacteriaceae > JAJYTI01. The sequence goes on along the minus strand of JAJYTI010000004.1, from coordinate 25,606 downwards.
AAACAATGGGGCGAAAACTGGAATTCCCAAGCAGTGTTTGAATATATATACAATCAACAACGTACAGGATTGAAAAACAAAAACTACCCATTACCATTTACTCCTGCTAATAATCTGTTTTTAGAGGTGGAATATCAAACCACTCTATGGGATAGAATTTCCAACCCTATTTCGATTTCGGGATATGCACAATTTACAGATAAGCAAACTAGGATTGCCCAAGGAGAACAAACAACACCAAGTTCAAGGATATATGGATTGGCAATCCAACACAATTGGCAAACAAAGTTAGCGGATGCTAATCTCCAATTAAGAGTAGACAACCTATTTAATACGAAGTACTATTCGCATACTAGTTTCTATAGGACACTTTCTATACCAGAAATGGCAAGAAATATACAAGTGGTATTACAGCTAAAAAGCAAGTAATGAAAAGAAATAGACTACAATATATTAGTGCGTATTTGCTTCTTTTCTTAATGGTGCAAATGTGGGTTGTTGAAACCATCCATTACATTGTTGTACCACATGATTCTCCTTTAGATTCCAAAGCTGAAAATAGCTTGGATACGAAGAGTATTCCTAGTAGTTGTAATGTATATCACTTTGTGCAACTTCATTTTACTTCGCCAAATACGATAAAATATAAAGCGAAAATTGTTCCGGTAAATAACCAAATCGTATTGGTGCCTTATAGAACAAAATTTATTTCCACAAAAATCTTTAATTATCATTTACGCGGACCTCCTTATGGTTTAACATAAACAAGAATTAGCCACAACAATAAAATTATAATAAACCATAAAGATTTTTAAAATGAAAAAACATATAATAAAATTAATAATACCTGTTTTAGCACTATTTGTAGTATCCTGTTCATCAGATGATGATTCGTTAGACTCTTCAGCACCAACCATTGTTGTTGAAGAACCTACAATGCACGAAGAGTTTGCGCTAGGCGACGAAATTCACTTTGATGCACTTTTTACAGATGATGTAGAATTAGCATCTTATAAAATAGACATCCATAACAATTTTGATGGACACGAACACCGAGGTGTTGTGCCTTATCATAATGATGAACCATGGACATATCAAGAAAGCTTTACCATTCCACATGGTAATACCGAATATCATGTACATCAGCATATAGATATTCCGAATAACATACTCCCAGGAGATTATCACTTTGGAGTAATTCTTATCGATGCTGCTGGAAATGAATCACAAGTGTATCTTGAAATCGTAATTGGAGACGATAATACAGATACGGGTATAGTGATTGACGATTTAAATGTAGATGATGTAGCGCGTGGAGGTATGATTCATGTAGACGCACATATAGATGTGCCAAATGAAGTAGATTATATTTTAATAAACATTCATGGGCATGGTCTAAATCCTAGCGATGGAGAAATAAGATGGGAATACGATGACACTATTGATAGTTATACTGGAACACATCTTCATTTTCATGAACATATAGATGTGCCTGAAAATGCAGCTATTGGTGAATATCACTTGAGTATAACTGTGGTAGATAGACAAGGAGGTGTAAATACAGAAGGTGTATTGTTCCAAGTAACAGACTAGTCGTTGCTAGAGATTTATAGTTTAAAGGTTACCGTAATTTACGGTAACCTTTTTTCTTTTGAATAAACACATGTTTGTAAAAAAACCACCTCAATCATTGAGGTGGTTTACTTCCTAAAGTTCACAAGTAACAACTAAACGAATTACAACCTTTTTTTGAACTTATGGAAGTACTTCTAAAGCAACTTTTAACTCATTTTCTGTAGCTACTTCCGTTTCTTCTAACGTGAATGTGTAAATAGCATTTTCTTCTATAGTTACACCCTGTATTGCGTATCGCCAATTATCTCCCTCTGCCGAAGTGAATATTATATGGACTTCCAAACCAATAGGAATTTGGCCATAATGCTCAGAGAATATCTTAGAAACATCATCAAAAGTATCTAATTGTGCTAGAGCGTTTGGTTCGCCATCATAGGATAAATAAACTGCCGAATTAGTATCATCAAACCCTTCAGGTAATTTTACTTGCATAGTGGTTTTATCACGAGGATCGCTGTAAAACTTATCTATATTTGTCCATCCAAACGATTTGAAATATGAGTAGTAATGTTCACCCTCTACCATAATTCCGGCATTTCCGCCTTCTTCATCAAGGTCCATTTCTTCCCAAGTTAAGTTACCAGCCTCGTCAATAATTCCATCCCATAATATCATTTCATTATCGACACCTCCAGTATTATCTCCTGGCACAAGTAATTGTAACGAACAACCTAAGTCTAATAACTCACCGTCTTTTCTTACTTCTATAAAGAACTCACCACCAGTAATTAGCATTGCTTTATCACCGTTAGGCAAACGCCCCATAACAGGTTTATTTGTAGGAAGCATATCTTCTCTGTTATAGATATCGATAAAAGTTAATTCTACTTCACCGCTTGCTTGTTCTCCATTCTGCATTAAGCACCCTGGATGAATAGTAAGTACCGCATTGTCATTGGAGGTAAATGTAATTCCATCTTCTGCATTAAAAATTGCAGTTTCGGTGTGCTGCTCCAGAGCTGTTTCTCTTAGATCGTTAAATTGTGCGGCCGATGGTGGATTGAATTCATCTTCTATAACATTATAATAACCGTCGTCCGAGCTGCAACTAATAATACTTGCAGTTAAGAGAGATAAAAAAAGGTAGGTGCCTACCTTATGTCCGAATGTTTTGTTTCTTAAATTTTTCATGATTAAAAAGTTTTATTGGTTCTTTCTATACTTATATCAACACTCGTATTAAATTGTTACCCTATAAATTGGTATTATATGTTTTTTAATACTGCATCCTCAAGTAAATTGCTGTAATTCAGGTCATTATGTCTGGTTTTATTTTTTAATTAAGAGCGGTTTTGTTTAGAGAAAACTCTATAAAATACCGTGATATACTTTTTTAGAGGATGAAAAGAGAAATTTTTCCTTATTAATAAAGAGGTTTAAAAGCCACTTGGTACAAAACCTTTATTTTTACTACATTTGATGGGAAATAACCCTATCAACATATGAAAAAAATAATGCTTCCTACGTTATTGGCATTGACCTTAATAGCGTGTAAAGAGAACTCAAAAGAAGTGAGTAGTAATTTGGAATACCCCGAAACAAAAAAAGGAGAAGTAGTAGATACCTACTTTGGAACGGACGTAGCCGACCCATACAGATGGCTAGAAGATGACCGCAGTAAAGAAACTGAAGATTGGGTGAAAGCTCAAAATAAAGTGACTTTCGATTACTTAGATAAAATTCCTTATCGTAAAGATTTGGAAGAAAGATTAAAAGAGCTGTGGAATTATGAAAAAGTAAGTGCGCCTTTTGTTCGTGGTGACTATACTTATTTCTATAAAAATGATGGACTTCAAAATCAGAGCGTTCTATATCGTTTTAAGAATGACCAAGATGCTGACGAAGCAGAGGTTTTCTTAGACCCTAATACATTCTCCAAAGAAGGAACAACATCATTAGACGCTTTAAGTTTTACCGAAGATGGTAAGCTTGCTGCTTATACTATATCTGAAGGCGGAAGCGATTGGCGTAAACTTATCGTATTGGATACCGAAACCAAAGAAAAGGTAGGAGATACATTAGTAGATATTAAATTCTCAGGTGTTTCTTGGAAAGGTAATGAAGGTTTCTACTATTCTAGTTATGATAAACCAGAAGGAAGTGAATTATCGGAGAAAACAGATCAGCATAAGCTATATTATCATAAACTAGATACACCTCAACAAGAGGATGAGGTAGTATTTGGAGCTACAGACGAGGAGAAGCATCGTTATGTAAGTGGTTATGTTACCAAAGACAATAATTATTTGGTAGTGTCTGCAAGTATTTCTACATCAGGAAATAAACTATTTATCAAAGATTTAAACAAGTCAGAGAGTGACTTTATAACTATTATGGCTACCGATGAGTCGGATACTGGTATTCTAGATAATGAGGGTTCTAAATTGTATTTAGTAACCAATCTAGATGCACCTAATATTCGTGTGGTTACTGCAGATATAAGTAATCCTACACCAGAACATTGGGAAGATTTTATTCCAGAAACTGAAAATGTTTTAAACGTTTCTACAGCTGGAAAATATTTCTTTGCCAATTATATGATCGATGCTACTTCTAGTGTAAAGCAATACGATAGAGATGCAAAATTAGTTCGTGAAATCGAATTACCTGGTGTTGGTACAGCTAGCGGATTTGGAGCAAAGAAAGAAGAAACAGAATTGTATTACTCTTTTGCAAATTATATTACTCCTGGAAGTATCTATAAATTAGATTTAGAATCAGGTGATTCGGAATTATATTACGAGCCAAAAATTGATTTCAACAGTGATAACTTTGAGAGTAAGCAAGTGTTCTATACTTCAAAAGATGGTACAAAGGTACCAATGATTATCACCTATAAGAAAGGAATTGAGTTAGATGGTACTAATCCAACAATTCTTTATGGATATGGTGGATTTAATATCAGTTTAACCCCAAGTTTCAGTGTTGCAAATGCCGTGTGGATGGAAAATGGTGGTGTGTATGCCGTAGCCAACCTTCGTGGTGGAGGTGAGTATGGTAAAGAGTGGCATAAAGCAGGGACACAATTACAAAAACAAAATGTATTTGATGACTTTATTGCGGCTGCAGAATACTTAATAGATAAAGGATACACTTCTAGTGATTACTTAGCAATCAATGGCGGATCAAATGGCGGATTATTAGTTGGGGCTACTATGACGCAGCGTCCAGACTTAATGAAAGTAGCATTGCCAGCAGTAGGGGTATTAGATATGTTGCGTTACCATACCTTTACAGCAGGTGCAGGATGGGCGTATGACTATGGTACAGCTGAAGATAGTGAGGAAATGTTTGAATACTTAAAAGGATATTCTCCAGTACATAATGTAAAAGAAGGAGTTTCTTATCCAGCTACTATGGTTACTACCGGTGATCATGACGATCGTGTAGTACCAGCACATAGCTTTAAGTTTGCAGCAGAATTGCAAGATAAACAAGTAGGAGACAATCCAGTATTAATTCGTATCGAGGTAGATGCGGGACACGGTGCAGGTACTCCAGTTAGTAAGACCATAAAACAAAAAGCAGACGAATTTGCTTTTGCGTTATATAATATGGGAATCGAAAAGTTATAAGATTCCATAAAATATTTATTAAAGAGTTTCTAGTGTGTATCTTGCACATTAGAAACTCTTTTTTTTTAGTGCATTATCTTATGTTAGAAGTTGCCATTACAAATTTTACTTACGATAAGGAGCAAATCCTTAAGAACCTGAAATTTAAAATTCAAACTCATGAGCATTTAGCAATATTGGGAGAAAGTGGTTCGGGTAAATCTACTCTACTGCATTTAATCTATGGCTTGTTAGAGTTGCCTCAAGGCGTTATTTTATGGAATGGAGAAGCATTAGAAGGCCCTACTAAAAAACTAATTCCTGGGCATGAATTCATGAAGTTGGTTGCACAAGAGTTTGATATTATGCCATATATAACTGTAGCCGAAAACATAGGATCTTACCTATCCAAGCAAGATATAGAAGCCGATGAACAACGTATAGACGAGCTTTTAGAGGTGGTAGATATGCAAGCTTATAAACACGAATTCGTTAAGAATTTAAGTGGTGGTCAAAAACAAAGAGTGGCTTTGGCAAAAGCCCTAGCCAATACTCCAGAGATACTCTTGCTAGACGAGCCTTTTAGTCATATCGATATGTTGAGAAAAACCAAATTGCGTCGTAAACTCTTTACTTATTTAAAAACTAATAACATAGGTTGTATTTATGCAACACACGATAGTGACGAAGCTTTGGCGTTCTCCGATAAAATTCTTTTATTAGGCAAAGATGGCAGTCAAGAACTATTTGATACACCACAAAAAGTATATAATGGGGTAGAAACAGCTTATCAGGCTAGCTTTTTTGGAGAAGTAAATGATTTAAAACCATGGTTTCCACAAAACGAAAAGCGTTGGTACTATCCTTCACAGTTAGAAATAAACTCTACCTCACCTATAAAAGGTAAAGTAGATAAAAGTTATTTTAAAGGAGATAATTATCTAATTGCCGTGAAGGTCGCTAATACTATAATTTATGTACAGCATGCAGAGCCTATTCCTTCTTTAACTGAAGTTTCAATTCAAATAAAATAAAAAGTAAAGCCCTGAATGTTTGCATTCAGGGCCCCACCCAAAACTAAAAACCAAACTTAATAGTTCGGAAAACGAACTATTACTTGCTACTAAATTAGCCATCTGGAAAATGCATCCTTACAATATGCTCCTTCCTACATATTATATAGGTTTTTAACAAATTTCAGGTACACATTTTATCCAATAGCTTTTCATTAACAAAAGTAAGAGATTGTTCTAGTTTAAAAACTGACGAATATCATCTTGATTAAAAAACCTTGATTAGTTGCTAAATGTTTAAAAAAAAGCAATCAAATTTGTCATATAATCAATTTAGATGATATATGTCATTTTTGATTTTTGTAGGTCTATCTATTTTTGTTGTACAAACCTGAAAAACCTATGTAATATGAAAACAATAAAAAAACAAATGCACTTTATGATGCTAATGTTATTTAGCATTGTTATTGGAAACGTATCTGTATCAGCACAGAACTATCAAGCTACCGCAAATAACTCTACCATTGTTGTAGATGGAACCTCAAACGTTCATGATTGGGATGTAAAAGCAGAGCAGTTTACTGTAAAAGCTACGATTGAAGGAGAAGATGATGCTCTAGAGATAAAAAATATAAATCTAGATCTTGTAGCAGAAGGATTGAAAAGCGGAAAAAGTGGAATGGATAAAAACACTTATAAAGCTTTAAAAACTGACAAGCATAAAAACATCCGTTTTGTATCTAATAAAACAGTTAGTATAAACAAATCTGGTAATGCTTATAAGGTAGTAGTTCAAGGAGTAATGGAAATAGCCGGATCTAAAAAAACAACCGATGTTACATTTGACTTGGTAAAGACTGCTAACGGATATACCTTAAAAGGAGAAAAGAAAATAAATATGCCAGAATATGATATTACACCTCCAACCGCTTTAATGGGAACTATCAAGACTGGTGAAGATGTAACAATAAAATATAACCTAACACTAAAATAAACAGAACTATGAAAAGACTACTTATAGGATTGAGTCTTGTAGGGCTACTATCAAGTCCATCATTTGCACAAAAAAGAGATTTAGATAATTATAGATTACCTGATCAAAGAGGACTAAATGTCTTTGAAGATCCTAAGGATACAGTATCTACATTCGATGGTTTAAATGTAAGAATTGGTGGGGCATTCGCTTTACAATTTCAAGGAATAGACCATGAGAACTCTGGAGATGTTGAGTTATTAGGTATTCGAAATAACTTCAACTTAGCTACTGCTAACTTAGACGTTGACGTTGAGTTATACGATGGTATTCGATTACACTTACGTACTTACTTATCTTCTAGACACCACCCAGAACCATATGTAAAAGGTGGTTATATGCAAGTAGATAATCTTAACTTTATCGAAGAAGGTTTCTTAGAAGATATAATGAAGAATGTAACCATTCGTGTAGGTCACATGGAGAATAACTATGGTGATGCTCACTTTAGAAGATCGGATAACGCTCAAGCGATGTACAATCCATTTGTAGGAAACCTAATTATGGATGGATTTACTACCGAAGTAGGAGGAGAGGTTTATTACCAAAATAATGGTTGGCTAGCTATGGTTGGAGCAACCAATGGTAAACTTAACCAAAGTGTAGGAGATCCAGTAAAAACAAAAGCTTCTGTAATAGGTAAGTTTGGATATGATAAGCAAGAAACAGAAGACTTCCGTTGGAGATTAACAGGATCGGTGTATCATACTGGCGAAACAGCAAACGCTTATTTATATAGTGCAGACCGTGCAGGTTCAAGATACTATTTAGTAATGGAAGAGCCAGGTGCTACTTCAGCAGGGAACTTTAGATCAGGTAGATTTGATCCATTCCTTAAAAATGAGATGACAGCATTTATGATTAACCCATTCATTAAGTATCAAGGATTAGAGTTCTTTGGAGTATATGAGCATGTAAGCGGTAAAGAAGCGAGTGAGGACAAAACAAGAAGTTTTGATCAATACTCTGCTGAGCTTATCTATAGATTTGGAGCTAGAGAAAATTTCTATGTAGGTGGTCGATATAACTTAGTGAAAGGAACAGAATTCCTAACTGAGAATGAAGTAGAAATTGATAGAATCAATCTAGGAGCAGGATGGTTTATGACTAAGAATATTATGGCTAAATTAGAATATGTACGCCAAACTTATGACGGATTTGATGCTGGAACAACATTCGATAAAGGTCAATTTGACGGAGTTATGCTAGAAGCAGTAATTAGTTTCTAATAAAACAGCATCAATTGTTTACTCTCTCTATTAAAGTACGAGGCTCTAGGTACGATCACTTCCTTGAGCCTCGTATATTTTTTATATATTTATAAATCTAAAAAAACATGCTTATGATAACCTTATTCTCTTGGTGGCTATACGCAATAAGCTTGTTAGTAGCACCTACTTCAAACCCGATAGAAGAATTTAATATTTTACCCTCTAGCACCTTAGAGATTCGTGGTTCTTCCAATGTAAATAACTTTACTTGTTCTTTCGATATGGATGATATAAGTTCTGTTAGTGTCAATTATAATTCAAGTACACATAAATTTGAATCGGCATTGGTACAATTCCCTGTTACTTCTTTCGATTGTGGTAACAGAATGATTAATAAAGATTTTCGAGATTTATTAAACGAAAAAGATTATCCAAAGCTTAATCTTCGATTAGTAGAAATAGAACCACTAGCAGAGGATGAGGTGTTGGTTACTATAGAGTTTGAAATCGCTGGGGTTAAAAATTTGTACAAAATGCCAGCTTCATTTGCAGTTATGAAAGGTTATTATAGTAGCCAAGGCCATATTGAATTAGATATAGAAGATTTTGGATTACAACAACCCAAACGTATGTTGGGAATGATTGTTGTAAGTAATAAAATAGATGTACGTTTTAAAATAGACTTTGTCTAATTATTTTCTACCAAAGTCAGCAGGAATCTCGCCCCAAGCTTTGGTTTCCCATTTGACAATTACCGTAGTATATTCATTTTCTTGCAACCACTTTTCTGCTCTATCTACTAGTTCAAAAATTTTAGTGTTTTTAGACGATCTAGGTAGCTTGCTATTGCATTTTTTCTTTTTCACCCATCCCATAGCAATTTTAGAATCGGTGTAGATAATTCGTTTGCTGTTATGTTTTTTTAATAATGCAAGCCCATGAACTAAAGCAAGAAACTCTCCTATATTATTTGTTCCTTGTTCAAAAGGACCGTTGTGAAATAATAGTTTTTTAGTCTTTGTGTCTACTCCTTGATATTCTACTATACCAGGATTGCCACTAGACGCAGCATCTACCGATATGGAGTTGTAATTTGGTTGCCCAATTCGCCGTAGCTGCTCTGCCGATAATCCAGAAGCTTTTTTACCCACATAATCTTTGTACTCTCCTTGGTAGGCTTCTTTTGCTTCGGCAAAGCTAGGAAAAGATTTGTATTGTGCTTTTGGAAAATCTTTTATCGCAGCTTTACAATCTTCCCATGAAGGATATATTCCAGGTCTATTTCCACGCCATACCACATAGAACTTTTCTTTTTTTGCCATATTAATGTGTATTCTCTTCTAGAAGTTGCTCAATAACTTTTGGGAAATGTTCATGTTCTAAAGCATGAATTTTTTGCTGTAGACTTTCTATAGTGTCTTCAGGAGTTATTTGTAGTCGTTCTTGAAAAATAATAGTTCCGTCGTCGTATATAGGATTTACTCTATGAATTGTAATTCCTGATTCTTTCTCTTTATTATCCAATACGGCACGATGTACATTTGCTCCATACATTCCTTTTCCTCCATATTTTGGAAGTAAAGCAGGGTGAATATTGATGATGTTAGTGTGTTTTTGTATTAGATGAGAAGGAAATTTCCATAAGAATCCAGCCAAAACAATAATATCGGGTTGGATTTCATCAAGAATTTCCGAAACCTTTCCATTTTCATCTTCTATCATTTTTTTATCAAAATAATAGCTGATAATTCCTAAATCCGATGCGCTTTTCAACACAGGAGCACTCTTATTGTTAGATAATACACAAGAAACTTCAATAGACGGGTGCTCCGAAAAATAATTTATAATATTAATAGTATTACTGCCTGTTCCAGAGGCAAATACAGCAATTCGTTTTTTCATTGTTAGTTTATATCAACTGAATTTATTAGATTCGCTATGTTCGTGTTGCACAAAAATACTATATCTAGCTGGTACTCTAGACTAATTTGTGTAATTTTGCGATAGATTTACAGTGAATATTGGGGATTTAAAGTAAAATACTTTATTTTTGCCAATTGTTATCAAATTTTAAAAACAAGAATTATGTCAGACATTGCATCAAGAGTAAAGGCCATTATCGTTGATAAATTAGGCGTTGATGAAAATGAAGTAGTTGCAGAAGCAAGCTTCACAAATGATTTAGGAGCAGACTCCTTAGACACAGTAGAGTTAATTATGGAGTTCGAAAAGGAGTTCGATATCCAAATTCCAGATGATCAAGCAGAGAACATTGCAACTGTAGGTCAAGCTGTTTCTTACATCGAAGAAGCTAAAAAATAAACGCTATCTACCTATGAAATTAAAGCGAGTTGTTGTTACAGGTCTTGGAGCGCTAACGCCTATCGGAAATAATATCTCAGAATATTGGGATGGATTAAAAAACGGTAAGAGTGGTGCTGCTCCTATAACATATTTTGATGCTGAAAAGTTCAAAACGAAATTCGCTTGTGAAATTAAAGGCTTCGATCCTTTAGATTACTTAGATCGTAAGGAAGTAAGAAGACTAGACCGTTTTGCGCAATATGCGTTAGTTTCTTCCGATGAAGCTATTGCCGATGCTAACCTAGACATCGAAACTTTGGACAAATTCAGAGTAGGAGTTATTTGGGGAGCAGGTATTGGCGGGCTAGAGACTTTCCAAAACGAAGTTATAAACTTTGCAGAAGGGGATGGAACTCCACGTTTTAACCCCTTCTTTATCCCAAAAATGATTGCTGATATTGCTCCAGGGCATATATCAATGAAGCATGGATTTATGGGGCCTAATTACACCACGGTATCGGCTTGTGCATCTTCGGCAAATGCCATTATAGATGCCTTGAACAATATTCGTTTAGGATATAGCGATATTATCGTAACAGGAGGAAGCGAAGCGGCAGTTACACAAGCTGGAGTAGGTGGATTTAATGCTATGCATGCTCTATCTACTCGAAATGACGATCCAACTACTGCATCAAGACCATTTGATGCAACAAGAGATGGGTTTGTACTAGGAGAAGGTGCTGGTGCTATGATTCTAGAAGAATACGAACATGCTAAAAAACGTGGTGCTAAAATCTACGCAGAACTTGTTGGAGGTGGTTTATCTAGTGATGCATATCACTTAACCGCACCACATCCCGATGGAATCGGAGTAATTCGAGTAATGGAAAATTGCTTGAAAGATGCTGGTGTTGATGCCTCTGTAGTAGATACTATTAATACACATGGTACTTCTACTCCACTAGGTGACGTAGCAGAACTAAAAGCGATTTCGCACGTGTTCGGTGACCACACTAAAGATATTAATATCAACTCTACTAAATCCATGACAGGACACCTATTAGGTGCTGCAGGAGTAATAGAGGGGATAGCATCTATCTTGGCTATTCAACACAGTTTAGTACCGCCTACTATAAACCACACCACAGTAGACGAGAATATTGACCCTTCGCTGAACTTGACTTTAAATAAAGCACAAAAGAAGGATATTACTTATGCTATGAGTAATACTTTCGGATTCGGAGGTCATAATGCTTGTATACTGTTTAAAAAGTTAGAGGAATAATATTCTAGTTTTGTTAAGAAGATTATTTTTTCCCTCTAAATACAAAGACAAATTTTGCCTAGAACTTCAAGAAGCTCTAGGCTTTGTTCCTAATAATAGCAGCATTTATTCCGAAGCTTTCACCCATCGCTCTATGAATGAGCTGGATGAAAACGGTAATCCTATGAATTACGAGAGATTGGAGTTCTTAGGAGATGCAATGCTAGGACTTGCCATAGCTGCTTATCTTTACAAAGAAGCACCTAAAGGCGATGAGGGATACTTAACTAAGATGCGAGCGAAAGTTGTGAGTCGCGAGCATCTTAATAAATTAGGGAAAGACTTGGGGCTTATAAAATTTTTAAAGTCTCACATTCCTTCCAATCATTGTGGTGGAGATATTTACGGAAATATGCTAGAAGCGCTTATCGGTGCTATTTATCTAGATAGAGGATATGAATATTGTGAAAAGTTTATTCATGAACGTGTTATCCTTCCGTACGTAGACATTGAACGATTAGAAGGTAAAGTAATAAGCTATAAAAGCTTGTTCATTGAGTTTTGCCAAAAAAATAAACTCAACTTCCGATTTGAAGTTTTTGAAGACGAAGGAAAAGAGCAGTTTACTCACTTTGCTGTACGATTATACCTAGATGATGAAGTGGTAGCAAAAGCACGAGGAACCTCTAAGAAAAAAGCAGAAGAACAAGCTGCTAAACGTGCTTACTATAAATTTCAACAAGATATAGAAGCACATCGAAACGCATAATCGTTATCTTAACCTCTTTTAAAACATTATGCAACACTGGTTAGACTTAGAAGAAGAATTACACAATTCCTTTTCAGTGATAGCTATACACACTGGATTTAAACCCTCTCATTTAGCCTACTCTATAAACAAGTATCTTAATATTCAATTACAACGAAGTAAAGATGACTTGGATTTAAAAAAAGGGAATACAGATTTTTATTTTCCATTATTTGAATTTGTAGACGAAAACTTACAACATCAATACGATTTGGTGGGGAATAGAAGTATACAAATAGGTAAATTAGATGGAATTATACATTACGAAGGTTTGGGTAGTAATGTACAAGAAATAGGCTATTTAATCCCAGAATATCGAAAAGTAGATTACTTTCTAAAAGTTGATTTAGATGATAATTTAGTACCTTTGCAACAAGCTGTAAACACCATTAATGACATTAAAGGTATACAATCGGCATATGTTATAAATAACTCCCTTATAAAATCAATAAACAATTTAATATTTGACTAAAATGCTACACTCCAAAAAAACAAAAATCGTTGCTACATTAGGTCCTGCCTCAAGCAGTAAGAAACGCATGAAAGAAATGGTTGCTGCAGGAGTGAATGTTTTTAGAATAAACTTCTCTCATGCTCATCATGAAGAAACAAAACAAATCATTGCGGATATTCGTGAAGTAGGAGCGAATACAAAAACGGGAGTTGCAATTTTAGCCGATTTACAAGGTCCTAAACTACGTGTTGGGACTATGGAGAAAGATAGTATAGTAAAGCCAGGAGATGTCGTTAGTTTTATTACAGGCGAGCCTTTTAAAGGAAATAGAGAACGAGTGTACATGAACTACAAAGCGTTTCCATGTGATGTTAAAGCTGGAGAACGTATTTTGCTAGATGATGGTAAGCTTATTTTTGAAGTAATTAAAACTAATGGTCAAGATCAAGTAGATGCTAAAGTTATCCAAGGTGGACCTTTACTTTCAAATAAAGGAGTAAACCTTCCTAATACCAATATCTCTCTTCCTGCACTTACAGAGAAAGATATAAAAGATGCAATTTTTGCGATAGAGCAAGGTGTAGATTGGTTTGCTATGTCTTTTGTTCGTCATGGTAATGACCCAAAAGAATTGGCCGAATTAATCAAAAAACATTCTGATTATAAGATTCCAATTATCTCCAAAATAGAAAAGCCAGAAGGAGTTCGAAATATTGATGAAATTATTGCCAATTCTGATGGACTAATGGTTGCTAGAGGAGATTTAGGTGTAGAAGTTCCAGCAGAAGAAGTGCCACTTATCCAAAAACAATTGGTGCGTAAAGCAAAACAAGGTCGTATTCCAGTAATCATTGCAACGCAAATGATGGAAACTATGATTAATTCGCTTACACCGACTAGAGCCGAAGTAAATGATGTAGCAAACTCTGTAATGGATGGGGCCGATGCTGTTATGCTTTCTGGAGAGACCTCTATTGGTAAATATCCCGTTCAGGTTATTGAAACCATGGCCAATGTAATACGTAGCGTAGAAAATTCACGTTTAATAAGTGTGCCTCAAGAACCACCATATATTCGTACTAAACGTTATATAACTAAGTCTATTTGCTATCATGCTGCTCTTGTTGCAAACGAAATCGAAGCAAAAGCGATTTGTACCTTAACCAATAGTGGTTATACTGCTTTTCAAATTTCAGCTTGGCGTCCAGATGCTCATATTTTGATTTTTAGTCAAAACGAACGAATCATTAATAGACTAAATCTTTTATGGGGAGTAACTGCATATTATTATGATAAATATGTGTCTACAGATGAAACCATCGAAGATGTAAACCGTATTGCTCAAGAAGAAGGATTTGCTAACAAAGGAGATTATGTAATTAATCTTTCTGCAATGCCTCTTAGAGAAAAAGGTATGGTTAATACATTGCGTATCACCCAATTATAAGACTTTAGAAATCAAAGCGTAATTGAATATCTATTGGTTTTTGCTTTTGGATAGAATTATCGTTTTGCTCGAAATTTGAAACCGAGATTCCCAATAATCGTACCGAATTGTCTAAGGTATCTTGATAAAGCAAACCTTTAGCAATAGCAAGTATTTCCGTTGCACTTTTTGGAGGGTGATCTAAAGTTCTAGATCTGGTTTGAATTTGAAAATCGCTATAACGTATTTTTAATGTGACTGTACGTCCTTTTAAATCATGATTGTCTAATCTATAGGCAACTTTATCGGCTATTTCTTTAAGCCGATCCATCATAAAAAGTTCCGAAGAAAGGTTTTCTTGAAAAGTACGTTCCACTGCTAGAGACTTTCGAGTTCGAGTTGGACGTACTGGAGATCGATGAATGCCTCGCACGATATAATAAAAGTGTTTTCCACTCTTTCCAAACTGTTCCTCTAAAAACTCTTTGGATTTCGCTTTTAAATCTGCGCCAGTAAAGATGCCCAAATTATACATTTTATCTAAAGTTACTTTACCCACTCCGTAGAACTTTTTTATTTCTAAATTCTCTAGAAATTCTAATACTTCATCTGGTGAAATAGTTTTTTGGCCATTAGGTTTATTATAATCACTAGCCACTTTAGCCAAAAATTTGTTTATAGAGATACCTGCCGATGCATTTAAACCTAATTTATCATAGATTTCTGCACGAATCTTTCTTGCAATACGAGTAGCGCTAGGATCGTTGATTTTATTCTCTGTAACGTCTAAATATGCTTCATCTAAGGACAATGGCTCAATCAAGTCAGTATAATTATGAAATATATCCCTAATTTGACTTGAAATTTCTGAGTAACGTTCCATACGAGTTGGAACAAATAAGAGTTGTGGGCAAAGCTTTTTGGCTTGCATACTGCTCATTGCCGAGCGTACTCCATATTTTCTAGCTTCATAACTTGCTGCAGCAACTACGCCTCGGTTAGAACTCCCACCTACGGCAATAGGTTTTCCTCGCAATTCTGGATGATCCAATTGTTCTACCGATGCGTAGAAGGCATCCATATCTATGTGGATAATTTTACGAAAGCTTTCAGATAGAATCATAGTACAAAAATACAAAAGAGAAAGTAGTGTCAGGTTAAGAAGTTTCGTCCTTTGATAATAAATGTTGTCGTCTAACATGTAGAGTTAATTTTTTAATAATTATTGTATATCTTTATGATATTATGATGAAAAGTTTTAAAAATATAAGGATTGAGTATTCGATTTGTCTAAGTGTAGTGTTATTCTTTTTTGTAGCATTATTCCCTTTTCAGACGTATGCGCAACAAGAAGAGCTGTTTGATAATACCTGGTATCTCTATAAATTCGAAATAGATGAAGAGGAATATTTTTACCCAGATTGGGAAATTCTTAGTGGTGATGAATCCAGTTTTACTTTACAAAAGATTGATGAATTAACTGGAGGGTTTGATTTTATGGGTTGTCCAGGTTGGGGTTGCTCGTCATTGTTTGAATTTGTGGAGAATGAAAATAAAATAATTTTGGAAGGATTTGGATGTTTAGCAATGAGTCCCTGCGACTTTTATCATTATGGAAACCATCCGGATTTTATTAGCTTCGAATATTATTTTAATAATTTTTATTTGAATAAACTTGATATCATATTAAGTTATGACTTACAGATTGTCGACAATGTTTTACACTTAATTTTTACAGATTCGAACGGCGATAAAGCATATTATTCGTCCGAATATTTATCTACTCCAGATTTCGATACGACAACCTTCACCATCTCACCAAATCCTGTGCAAGACCAATTGTCTATCCGATTAGATGAATTATCTTCGAGTACAACTCTGGAAGTATATGATATCCATGGAAGATTACTAGATAATCTAAAAATTAATGAAATTGAAATTCAATTGGATGTATCGGACTATGCTTCTGGGATGTATTTTATAAAAATGAAAGGAGAAAGTGGTATTACGCATACAAGTAAGTTTATAAAGGAATAATAGAACTACTAAAAAACATTTATAATGAAAACAAAACCTACATATAAAAACTTATCGCATTTATTTTTCTTAAGTGCGGTATTATGCTTGTTTGGAGTATTACTTCCTATTCAAGCACATGCACAGCACGAAGATTTACTGGACAAGACTTGGTATTTATACAAATTAGAAATAGATGGTGAAGAATATGAGTATTATGCTTTAGATATTCAAAGTGGAGATGAGGCGAGTATAGAAATTATAGTTGAAAATGATTTGGAAGCTATAATTCGACTAGATGGCTGTCCAAGGTGGGGTTGTGATTATTATATAGAATTTTTAGAAAATGAGAATAGGTTTGTTTTAAATGATAAACTTTGTCTTGCTTTAGATTTTTGCCAATACTATAATGATTATAATGTTGATTACGATACTATAGCCAGCTATTATGGTGATTTTTATGAAAACTTTGGCGCTATTGTAGAATACAGTTTTGAGACTATAGATTCTATAGAGTACTTGATTTTTACAGACGAAAATGGTGGTAAACTATATTATACTGCAGAATATTTATCTACTCCAGATTTCGATACGACAGCTTTTACCATTTCTCCCAACCCAGCTCAAGACCAACTTTATATCCGATTAGACGAATTATCTTCGAGTACAACTCTGGAAGTATATGATATCCACGGCAGGTTGCTAGAAATTCTAAAAATGAATGAAATTGAAATCCAATTGGATGTATCGGACTATGCTTCTGGGATGTATTTTATTCAAATAAAAGGAGAAAGTAGTAATACACAAATAGCTAGGTTTCTCAAACAATAAAGGGCTTGATTTAAAAAATAACGTCAAGAATTTCCTTACTTTACCAAAGTGAATTCAATAAACCAAAATTATGGCCTACGAGATAGAGCGTAAATTCTTAGTAAAATCGAATGCTTTTATAGAACAAGCAATCTCTAAAGAGTATATTGTACAAGCTTTTTTAAATCGCCATGAAGATAGAACGGTTCGCATTCGTATAAAGAATGATAAAGCTTTTTTAACCATTAAAGGAAAGTCAAATTCAGAGGGAACGGTTCGTAAAGAGTGGGAATATGAGATTTCAGTTGCCGACGCAAAAGAGATATTGGAAATTTGTGAGGCAGGAGTTATTGAAAAATATCGTTATTTAATATCTGTTGGTAAACATACTTTTGAAGTAGATGTTTTTGAAGGTGAAAATCAAGGTCTAGTTGTAGCAGAAGTCGAATTGGAGTCGGAGGAGGAAGCTTTTGATAAACCATCATGGCTTGGAGAAGAAGTAACGGGTAATAAGGCTTATTACAATTCGCAATTAAGTAAGAATCCTTATACAAAATGGTAATAAAAAAGGTGTGTAGTTTTAACTACACACCTTAATATTTTAGGTTAGTTGAAATTTATTCCCAACCGCC
Organism: Bacteroidota bacterium; assembly: GCA_021793135.1. Classification (GTDB taxonomy): domain Bacteria; phylum Bacteroidota; class Bacteroidia; order Flavobacteriales; family Flavobacteriaceae; genus JAJYTI01. The sequence goes on along the minus strand of JAJYTI010000004.1, from coordinate 7,446 downwards.
ACCTAAAGCTCTATATAATTCAATGATAGATTGAAGTCTTGCATTCTGCGTATCGATTAAATCGATATTTGTATACAATGCATTTTCTTCGGCGCGTAATACTTCTAAGTAGTCCGCCATACCATTATTTAAAAGCTTTTGAGAATAATCTACAGCAGTTGCTAATGCCTCATGCTCTTTTTCTTTTATTTCCATTTTTTCGTTAGCAGCTTCTATAGCATAAAGTGCATCCGATACTTCTTTACTTGCGTTAAGGAAGGTATACATGAAGTTTAATTTAGCACTTTCTTGTTGCGATTGTGCAACTTCGTGTTGTGTACGGATTTGTCTTCCTTGAAAAATTGGTTGTGTTAAGCCGCCAATGATTCCTGAAAATAAAGAACTAGCACTGAATAAATCTTTAATCTCTGTACTTTGTAAACCTCCATTAGCACTTAATGTTAAAGAAGGGTAGAACATACTTCTAGTAATATTGGTTTGTTCAAAAGCAGCCATTAATTGATATTCTGCAGCACGTAAATCTGGACGATTAGCAAGCAATTGTGAAGGCACCCCAATTTGTAGTGGAGTTTCTATTGCTTCGATATCCATTTCTCCTCTAACTATTTCTCTTGGCCCACCACCTAACAATATGGAAAGGGTGTTCTCTATAAGTTTACTATTGTTTTTTAGATCTACTAAAAGTGCTTCGGCATTATATACCTGTGCTTCTGTCTGTTTAACCGCAACTTCGGTTACACGTCCCGCATTTTTTAAAGCTTTAGTTGTTCTTAAACTTTTACGTCTTGTTTCTAAGGTTTGCTCGGTTACTTCTATTTGTTTATCTAAAGTCAATAACTGATAATAAGTAGAAGCTATAGCTGATACAAGTTTACTCTTTACAGCCTGATGTGCTGCTACAGACTGTAAATAACTCGCTTCTGCAGCTCGTTTCCCACTACGTATTTTACCCCAAATATCGGCTTCCCAACTCAATCCTGCACTAAGCTCAAACTGATTCATTGAAGAACGTAGCGCACCATTTGGTGTGTTTTCAGATAATTGTTGGTTCATTCCTTCGGCTTGTGCGCCAAGGGTAGGGAAGTATCCAGCTTTACCTTGTTTTAAGTAAGACTCCGCTGCATTGATTTGTTGCAATGCAATACGGATGTCTAAGTTGTTTTCTAAACCTTCTTGTATATAACCTTGGAGAATGGGATCTTTAAATAAATCCATCCAAGATACATTAGCCATAGATATACTATCTGTAGCTATTTTGTCGGTGCGATAAGCGTCTTCATTTATTACTTCTTCTACAACATCGGGTTGTTTGTAATCTTTTGCTACAAAACAAGATTGTAGAGATAATAGCCCTAGCACGCCTATACTATATGTGAATATAAATTGTTTTCTCATAGTTTGAATATCTTTTACGCTTCGGTTGTAGTTACTTCTACTTTTTTACCTGTAATCTTTTCTTGTAGCCATTGGAATACGATAAAGAATATCGGGATTAAGAAGATACCAATTATTGTACCTACTAATAATCCTCCAACTGCTCCACTACCAATGGATTTGTTTCCTTCTGCCCCAACTCCTCTTGCGAATACCAGAGGTAAAAGTCCAATGATAAATGCAAACGATGTCATTAGAATTGGTCGTAGACGCGCTTTTGCACCATCATATGCCGCTTCGGCTATGCTAAACCCTGCTCGTCGACGTTGCAATGCGAATTCTACAATTAGAATCGCGTTCTTGGCGAGGAGTCCGATAAGCATAATAAGTGCAATTTGGAAATAAATGTTATTCTCTAATCCCATAAATACTGTAAATACATATGCTCCCATAACCCCTACAGGTAGAGATAATAATACAGATAAAGGTGCTAAATAACTTTCGAATTGTGCTGCAAGTAGGAAATAAACGAAAAGTACACTTAACATAAAGATGTATGTCGTTTGGTTTCCTGCTGAAATTTCTTCTCTGGTTAATCCTGAGAAGTCGATATCGAAGTTTGCAGGTAGTTCTTTAGCTACTTCTTGTACTACATTAATAGCATCTCCAGAAGAATATCCAGGTGCTGGCGCTCCATTTAATGTAGCTGCGTTAAATAAGTTGAATCGTTTTACCGACTGAGGTCCATATACTCTTTCCATCTCTACGAATTGAGTAATTGGTGTCATGTTGCCTTCTCCATTTTTAACCATAATAGAGTTTAGGCTATGTAAATTGGTACGATCTTCTGGTAATGCCTGTACAAACAATCTATATTGCTTACCATACTTACTAAAGTCCGCAGCATAGAAACTTCCAACATATCCTTGTAGAGTAGAGAATATCGAATTGATAGGAACTCCAGCTTCTTTGGCTTTTTCCATATCGATTTTCATTTCGTACTGCGGATAGTTTGTATTAAAACTTGTTTGTGCGTACATAATTTCTGGACGCTGCATTAAGCTTTGAATATAATGCTGTACATTTTCATCCAATTCAGTGAATTCTCCTCCAGATTTATCTAAAAACTGTAATTCAAACCCACCACTAGCACTAAATCCTGGTATACTAGGTGGTGCAAAGAATAGAATATTTGCATCTGGAATTTGTGCTACTGCACCAAATAATCTTCCAGTAATTGCATCTACAGTCATATCGGCTCCTTCACGTTCTTCCCAAGGTTTTAATTTGATGAATCCTAGTCCAAAGTTTCCACCAGCTCCACCTAACATACTAAATCCACTAACTAGAGATACGTTTTGTACTCCTGGAACTTCTCTTGCAATTCTGTGTATTTGTTTGTTCACTTCTACGGTACGGTCCATACTGGCTCCTGGTGGTAACTCTACGTTTACGAAAACCATTCCACGGTCTTCATTAGGAACAAACCCAGTTGGAGCATGTAAACTTGCCCAATAAATTCCACCAATAGATGCAAGTAAAATTAAGAAAGTAATCCATTTATGACGTCCTAGAAAGTGAAGCGATTTTACATATCGGTTAGTCGTAGCCGCAAAACCTGCGTTAAACGATGTAAAGAAACGACGTAATAGTCCTTTTCTTCCTTTCTTCTTTTCATGTTCTGGTTTAAGGAATATTGCACAAAGCGCTGGACTTAATGTTAGAGCGTTTACTGCCGAAATCGCAATAGCAACCATTAAGGTTACCCCAAATTGCTCGTAGAATACTCCAGTAGGTCCTTGAATAAAAGTTACAGGAATAAATACAGCACCCATTACTAATGTAATCGAGATAATAGCACCTGTAATTTCACTCATTGCACTATGTGTTGCTTCCATTGCATCTTTAGCACCTTCTTCTAGCTTTGCGTGTACAGCTTCTACTACAACAATGGCGTCGTCTACTACAATACCAATTGCGAGTACAAGAGCAAATAGAGTTAATAGGTTAATAGAATAACCAAACAAACTCAAGAAAAAGAATGTACCTACAATCGAAACAGGTACTGCTATCGCAGGAATTAAAGTAGAACGAACATCTTGTAAGAAGATATATACTACAATAAATACTAAGAAGAACGCTTCGATAAGAGTGGTAATAACCTTGCTTATCGATGCAGAAAGGAACTCGTTTGTATCATAGTTAACAATACTTGCCATTCCTTCTGGGAAATCAGCTTCTAACTCCGCCATTTTAGCATGTACTTCTTCAATAATCTCTTGTGCGTTAGATCCTGGTGTTTGGTATATAGCCATACTAACTCCTGGATTACCATTAGAGAATGCCATTCCAGAATAACGTTCTGCATCTAACTCTACGTCGGCAACATCTTTTACACGAAGGAATTTACCTCCTCCTAATGCACGAACAATAATATTTCCATATTCTTCAGGCTCTTTATAGCGTCCGCCATATTTGATAACATATTCAAAAGCTTCTGCATTGTTTTGTCCTAATGAACCCGCAGCTGCTTCCAAACTCTGTTCGTTAATCGCTCCAATAACATCGCTTGGTATTAAGTTATATGCTGCTAATCGTTCTGGTTTTAACCAAACACGCATTGCGTAAGTTTTTGCACCAAATACGTTAACGTCTCCAATACCTTTAATACGTTGCAGCTCTGGAAGAACGTGAATGTTCAAATAGTTTTGTACATATGTGGCATCATACTCTGGGTTGGTAGAATATACCGTTTGGAACATCAATGCACTCGTTTGTTGCTTTTGAGTAGTTACCCCAGATTGTGTTACTTCTCTTGGAAGTAATGGCGTAGCTCTTGCTACACGGTTCTGAACGTTTACTGCAGCAATATCAGGGTCGATACCTTGCTCAAAGAACACCTGAATACTTGCTCCACCATTGTTATCGGCAGAAGAAGTCATGTAAGTCATTCCTTCTACTCCGTTAATTTGCTCTTCAATTGGAATAACCACACTTTCTAATACAGTTTCCGCACTAGCACCCGGGAAGTTTGCATCTACTTTTACAGTAGGGGGTGCTATATCTGGATATTCTGTTACAGGCAGTGTAGTAATTGCTAAGAGCCCTAGTAATACTATTAAAATAGAAACTACCGTAGATAATACGGGTCTCTCCGTGAAATACTTTACCATAATATACTTTTATTTAAAAGCTTTTTCGAAGCTATTAATGATGCTGTCTAATGCTACTTCTTGTGGTACGATAGGTGTATTATTACGTAATTTTCCTACACCTTGTGCAACGAATTTATCTCCTTTCTCGATTCCAGAAGCTATTACAATGATATTTCCTTCTCTGTCCATTACCTCTACTACTGTGGATATAGCATTGTTATCAGAATCTACTCGGTACATATAAACTTTTCCTTGTTGTTCGAATGAAGCTGTTGCTGGTGCAACTAATACATCTTCGTAAATAGTTGGAATTAGGATCTTTCCACTGTTACCGCTAGATAGGATACGTTTAGGGTTAGGGAATTTTGCACGGAAACTTACGGTTCCTGTACTTGGATCTACTTGTCCGCTTACGGTCTCTATAACACCTTCTTCTTCGTAAATCATTCCATTAGATAACTTCAATTTTACTTTCGGGAATTTCTTTACTTTATCGTCTAAAGTTTCTCCTTCTGTCGTTTGAATGAAGTTAAGATAATCTCTTTCGTTCATAGTGAAGAATGCATACACTTCATCTGTTTTAGTGATACGTGTAAGTGGAGTTGCTTCTTGTGGACTAATCAATGATCCTTCACGGAAGTTAATAGAACCAATTCTACCATCTGCAGGGCTTTTAACTGTCGCAAAACCAATGCTTGTAGATACGGCACCTAAATTAGCTTTTGCTCTTTCGTAATTTGCTCTAGCCGTTTCTAATTGAACCTCACTAACAATACCTTCTTCAACAAGAGGTATTAATTTATTTACTTCGACTTCTAAAACATTTAAGTTGGCTTGCGCTGCTTTAGCTTCTTGGTCTAAAGATTCGGTCTCTAATTTAAAAAGAGGTTGTCCTTTACGAACTTTTTGACCTTCATCTACTAGAACTTCTGTGATATATCCACTGGCTTTTGCACGAACAGCACTGTTTAAAGTACCTTCTAAACTAGTAGGGTATTCATTATAAATAGTAATATCTCTTGTATCAATAGTCGAAACAGGGAAAGGCATAGCTTGTTGCTGCTGCCCTTGCTGATTACCGCTTTGCTTGTTAGAGCAAGAAACTAACGAGAATAGTGCTCCCGATAGTAGTAGATATGTGACCTTTTTTCTCATGGTATTAAATAAATATGTAAGGTTTAGTGTTTAGTTTTAATTTTTTTGAAGATTTTGCTCCATTAAACTGAGCATCTCTTTTATAGATTTTTCTTGTTGTTTTAAAAACTCTCGATAAAGAACGCCCATGGAGTGTTCATTTATACATGCTTTTTTACAGTATTTCGTTTTGAAGTCATTAATTTTATCGAAGATTTCTACCTCTTCTTTAATGTTTTCTAGTCGATTTTTAAGTCGTAAATAAATATGTTCTTTACTAGCTTTAAAATATCTTTTTCTATCTCCAGGGATCGTATAGTACTCTACACTTTTTAATTTTAATAGTAAATTTAAATTTGAGGATACAGAGCTTTTACTTGCTTCTGTGAACTCTACTATTTCATCAAAACTTAATCCTTCGTCTGGATTTAGAATCATTAGAGCTTGTATTCGAGCGGCAAGAGGCGCAATTTGCATTCGCTGCTCCCAATGCATACCCAAAAACTCCACCATTTTCTTCTTTTCTTCCGAGAACTCCATAAATCAACACAATTCTACGATTATTAGTCGTATTTTTTTGAACTGCAAAGATAATTTGGTTCGGTTTGTTCCGAACTAAAATTTTGGTTAATCTTGTGTTAATTAATTTTAACGACACAATACGATAAAATAATGAGTAAGATTATGTTAATTGTTTGTTTTTCAATTATCTATGTGTAAACATGTATAGTGTTAACAATAAAGAAATGGGCTTAGGAAATATTTATTTAACATTAATGGGTTGTAAACTTATCTATTGTGCTCTTTCTTTTATATCGTTTGTTTTAAGCTCTCTGTTTTTTGATTTCAATTTGTCATTTCCGAATTTATAACTCATAGAAAGCGTAATATTTCGTGAGTCATTATAATTTGCATAGACTTGTTGTACATTATTGGTGTACGTAATTGCGGAAAACTTCATTCCTTTATAAATATCTTGGATGCTAAGAGTGGTTTCCAATTTCTTGTCTAAGAATAATGCTTTGATACCGATATTTAATGCCGACATACTATTCATCTTAAACAAAACGTAAGGTTGTTTGGGGCTGTACATAAATGTAGCTTCTAATTGAATGGTTTTGTCCGTATTCAAAAAGAAATTGTTATTCGTATAAAATCGAAAGTTTACTCCATCTATTGGTTTATCAATTAAGTCAAAATCATTTACAAAACTAGAACGCAAATAAGATAAAGAGGCTTGTGTAGTACTATTCCACCATCTAAACGGATTGTACATAAAAGTTTGATTGATTCCAAAAGAAGTAGAGTTATAATAATTGGTATACACCGAAGTTTGTTCATTGGTTGCTGGATCTACCGAAGGCGTTTCACCAAAACCATCTTTTTCTATAGAAACAAAGAGTTGCGTAATCAGTTTATTTTTAAATACATGTTTAAACTCAAAATTCTCTGAAATTTTTGGTTGTAGTAATGGGTTACCTTCTACATAGGAAACGGAATTTAAATACCATCTAAATGGATTTAATGCATAAAAGCTTGGGCGGTTTATTCTTCTACTATAACTTAAATTGAATACATTATTTTCGTTTGCATTATAGTTTATGAATGCGGATGGGAAGAAATTGGTATAATTTCGTTTAAAGTTATTTTCTACTTCTTCTGACAAGCCTTTTGCCTTAGTATTTTCAAAGCGTAATCCCGCTTTTACAGTCCATTTTTCATTAAAAGTTTTCGATATATCGAAATATAATGATTGAATATTTTCGGTGTAATTAAAATTGTC
>JAJYTI010000149.1 GCA_021793135.1 Bacteroidota bacterium | reverse complement strand
CCATTATTTGAAAAACTCAGACAAGATTATATCCATGAAAGTGAAGAGTAATGTGTTGGGCAAAAGGATTCATAATATGAAGGGGCGGGTTTCAAACCCGCCCCTACGATGCGAACAAGATCATCAGAGAATTAAACGAGGTACTGGTGGCATGAAATATATAAATGAATTAAATATTTGAAGAATGGTTATAGACAAGTATGAGCGAAAGTGACTTGCTTAAACAAATAGCAACATTAGATAATCTTAAGCTTGCATTTAATTATGCAAAAGATGGTGCGAAGCGTTTTTTTATACCAGATTTTTTCAGACACCAAGATTATACTCACAGTAGCGAGAAATTACTAAAAGAACTTGGTAATAAGTTATTAAAAAGACAGTATAAGCCAAAAGTTGCACTGGAAATTGAAGTGCCAAAATCCCATCTTGCGACAAGACCTGGTACAATATTAGATTTTGAAGATTTTGTTGTATTGTACGCAATCATTAATGTGTTAGTAGATAAAATTGATCAACATCTGCCCGATAATGTTTATTCTTGGAGAGTAATTCCGAAAGGAAATCGGAAGGCAGATCGGCTTTTCGAAGATAGGGACATCCCACTTTTACCAATTGAACAAAGAAAAAAGATTAAAGAATTTGAAGAATGGTATGAAGCATGGCCAGCATTTGATGATAAAACAAAAGACTACATCTTTAATAAAGGCTACAAATTTTTGGCTACTACAGATATTACAAGTTATTTTGAAAATATTAATCACGATGTTCTTCGGGCTACTCTAATGCGTTGTTCAGGTAGTGAAGATCCTTATCCCATCAATCTTTTAATAGAAATTATAGGTCAATGGACTGTATTGCCACCCCATGGAAACCGTATTGACAGAGGTATACCGCAAGGTAATGATGTTAGCAGTTATCTTGGTAACATATATCTTATACCATTGGACGAAGAGTTTAAGAAATTAGAACAATTAAGTGACATAAGATACCTGAGGTATGTAGATGATGTGAAAATACTTGCCAAGAATAAAAATGACGCAAGAAAAGCTTTGTTCATTTTCAATAGGGTATTGAGACAGTTACATTTAAACATGCAAACATCAAAAACAGAGATCTGCGACTCTCCGGAATTAGATTCGTACATTCAAGATAAAAGATTTGAGGGAATTTCACCACTTGTTGAACAACTCCAGAAGAGGATTCAAAAGAAAAACTTAACAAAGAAAGAACATAATGAATATGAAAAAGGATTTAAAGAACATCTTAAAAAAATAGGTTATAAGTTAAAGTCAAAAGATATAAGATTATTTAAAAGGATTCTTACAGGATTAATTTTGCTGAAAAGTAATATTGCTGTCAATAGATGCTTTAGTGTGGTAGTAGATATTCCGGCTCTCACTGATAAAATTGTAAGATACTTTAAAGTTTTTAAGGAAGGAAACAGAATTCCAGAACAAGTTCTCGTTTTTATCAAGAATAAAGAAGAGTTCCCTGAATATCAAATTGCTCGCCTTATAGAAATTTATAAATATAAAAACAATCCTCCTCATTCTTTAGAAGAAGTTTTATATAAATATGCTGTTGATGAAAATCTACATTGGTCCATCAGAACAAATAGCTTAATTGCCTTATCATATTTTAGCCTATCAAGTGCAAATATGAAGAAACTCTGGGATTTATTCAACGAAGAATTAAATCATCGAGTAAAAAAAGCTATGTTACTTTGCTTTCTTAATTCAGATTCAGAAAAAAGGGATACAGCAATTAAGCAAGCAATATTTGATACAGATAGCCGTATTACTTTTTTTGCCAAGTTTCTTAATGACATCTTGCATGATAAGAGAACCCAACTGTATGAAATAGAAAATCTATTACGAATTTCGCCATCAATGTTTGTGGATGAATCTTATAAACTTTTATTGATTAGGGAAAGTAAAGATACGGAAATTATTAACAAATTATTAACTGGTCTGATAAAATTAAAACTTAGTGCTTATCCATTCCATATAAGGGGAAGGATTGAAGAGACAAAAAAAATACTACAGACTAACTTAACAAATCGCATATAATGTTACAGCATCATTTAAAATAAACGAATTTTAGGAGGATATAAATAAATGAAATTAAATATTATTTTGTTCGTGGCTATATTCTTAATATCAGTGCAACAAAGGCTGGCGGCAGATACTTCTAATTCAAAATTTACAGAATCAGTATCAAAAGTTATGCCATCTACTGTGGCAATATTAACAAATAAAGGCGAGTTTGGTACAGGCTTTTTTGTTTCGAAAGATGGTTATATAGCAACAGCAGCTCATGTATTAGAAGGAGCAACTGAGTACACAGTAAACGGTAAGATTAAGGCAACTTTAATAAATGAAAACAAGCAGGCAGATGTCGCTTTATTAAAAATCAATGGGTCAAATTTTCCTTCTGTAGAATTAGAAACTAAATTTAAAAAGAGATTAGGTGAAGATATAGGTTTTGTAGGTATTTATACTTTAAAAATAAACAAACAAATTACATTGTTTTCTACCATCCTTAACAAAGGTATCCTTGCAGGAACTTTTCCCGGTGAAAATCAGATATTTGTAATAAGTGCGTTTGTGAATCATGGTGATAGTGGGGGGCCGGTATTTGATTGTGATTCGGGTAAGGTTATCGGATTAATAATACAAAAAGTTAGTGAGAAGTTTGAAGATAAACCTATAATTATTTCGCCTGCTTGTGGAGCAAGTATTTCATATTGTGGCCAAGACCCTGTACGCCTTACAGCAGATCTTTACAATAAAATAATGGAACATGTGAAAGAATTAGGGGAAACATCTCAAATGGGAATAGGCTTTTTTACTTCTGCAAAATACATTGATGACCTTCTTAAGAAAGTAAATAAATAAAGGTAAAGTAATGACGATCGACAGTACCGAATTAAACAATACCATTAGTGAAAAAATAATCCTTGATGATATTGGACAATTCGTTACAGAAAAAATTTCTGATATCTTTGAATTAAGCGGTATATTTAAAAGTTATTATACAGGTATTATCAACGAAGAAAACATTATTAACTGGTTGTTACAGTTCGGCAGTTTAAACAATGTTAAAATTGCATTTAAACTACTTAATAATGTTAATTATTTTGATACAAATAAACTTGTTACGCTAATCGTTAATTCTTATAAAACAATTGCAGATAGTGATCTGTGTATCTGCCCAGTTGGAACCTTATATGATAGTGCCTCTATGCTCATATATTCAATTGGTAAAAAACTTAATATAACTGAAGAAGAACTTAATCATAAAATATGCACCATCGACCAATTTATATCTAGCTTAAGCACTGGCGCATATAAAGGGATAGTGTTTGTAGACGATAATATTACATCTGGAAATCAGCTAAATAAATTTATTTCTGAATTGTTTGGTTCTACTATTCAGCATAGAGAACATGTTAAGTACCCTCTGTTAGAAAATGAACAAGCAATTTTAAGAGAGTTACCAATATATTATTGTGTCGCAATTGAGCTATCGCCGTCTACTAATCTTGCTAATAAGTTAAAGGAAGAATATCATTTAAAACAATTTGAAATTATTTCTGGTCATAAAGATTACAATAATTACTTAGAATATGGCACAAAGTTATGGTCGAATGAAGACGAAGCTAAAGAAGCAAAAGATTTAGTCTGTAAAATATCATATGATTTGTATACTGATAAAAAGGGCGAGTGGGGTGATGATAAATTAAGGGAGCGCCTATGCGGATATGGTAATTTAGGGAAATTAACCCTTTTTTCCCATAACATTCCCAAATCATTGCTTCCGATTTTTTGGAAATACGGTATTTATAACGGACGAGGTTGGTTCCCATTGTTTCCAGAAAGGAATGAATGGGAAAAATACAAAAATTCTATTCTTAATGTTGACCCATATATAAATCATCTCTCAAAGAGCATATTAAGTGGACTTTTTGGCAAGCCCCTTCCTAATTGTTCTGCATTTATAATTGCAGAAAAACATCATGCAAAAGATGTTATAATTTCAATACCAAACGATAAAATCGTTAATTCAATAATTCATCATAAAATGGACAACAAAACTCCACTCGAATATCAACATGATGCTCGTTCTAATATGTTCCCAGCTAAGCTAGTAATAGAAACAAAAGACTATGATAGATATAATAAAGAAGTCGATATATACAACCAAGAGATTAAATATTACAAAATTAATATTGAAGAGAATATTCCATTAATCTGTTCTCGTTTTTCTCTTCTCATTCGAGTATATAATGAGGGCAATGGAACAGCTAATGAAGTAATTATAAAAATAACACTACCTGAAGGTATAGACTTTGTTGAAAATATGGAAGAGTTGATCATCGAGGAACCTATAGAGCCAGAGCCACCAACTTCACCATTCCTACATAGATTAAATATTCACAGGCCTGAACTGTCTTATTTGAGATCTATATCGGAAAACCTTGGTGAGAATAATAATCCAGAAAAAAAATATAAGATATCCTATGAAGACGATAAGAAAATTATTACAGTATATTTTGGTAAAATTCTTCAGCATACATTTCGTGATGTAGAGTTAATACAATTTATCTTACGACAAGATATAAATTTATTATGTATCAATTATAGTATTATTTTTGAAGAAGCTAAATATCCGATAAATGAAAGATTTGATTTGCATTTTGAAAAAGAAGAAAAAATCGACGAAGAATTACTGGAATTGCTTAACATAAAAACTTAATCACGTCTGTTCAAATTAATAACTGTAAAATAGGGATAATTGATGGATCAAGATAAACTTCCAAAAAACTGGGTGAGGGCACGAGTCGGACAACTTTACAATATAGTGGGCGGAGGTACACCATCGACAAACATTACCAAATATTGGGCCGGTCGTATCCCGTGGATTACCAGTGCAGATATTTATGGACTAAAAGATATTAAATCAAGAAAACAGATTACAAACGCAGCCGTTGAGAACTCAGCAACAAATCTTGTTCCTGCCGGAAGTATTATTGTTGTTACTCGAGTAGGATTAGGAAAAGTTGCCTTGACGAAAACATCAATGTGTTTCAGTCAGGATTCACAGGCTCTCGTTGGAAACGACATGTTGTTTCCTGACTATTCCTTATATTATCTTTCGCAAGCAGTTCAGATATTCAGATATGAACACCGTGGTACTACTATAGGGGGTGTAACAAAGAAACAATTATCAGAATTACCATATCCCCTTCCTCCTCTCGCCGAGCAGCAGCGGATTGTGGCGAAGATTGAAGAGCTTTTCAGCCAGCTTGATGCAGGGATAGAGGCGCTGAAAAAGGTAAGAGCCGAGTTGAAGCGTTATCGACAGGCGGTTTTGAAGTATGCGTTTG
>JAJYTI010000148.1 GCA_021793135.1 Bacteroidota bacterium | reverse complement strand
TCAGTGATTTAGTAGAAATAAAAGAAAATATCCGCGATAAGAGTATTTATCGTAAGAATCAAAAAAGAGTAGTGTATGTAACCGCTGACATGGCAGGTGTTTTAGAGAGTCCTGTTTATGCGATTTTAGGGATGACCGATAGGTTAAAAGAATTGGATATTCCTGCTGGTTATGAGATTGATGACCTGTATATGGGGCAGCCCGATTTTGAGGATAACTTCACTGTAAAATGGGACGGAGAATGGCAAATAACCCTTGAGGTATTCCGTGATTTAGGAGTTGCATTTATGGGCGTTCTTATCATTATCTACATTCTCATTGTGGGCTGGTTCCAGAATTTTAAAGCACCGATTGTTATGATGGTTGCTATCCCATTGTCGTTAGTTGGAATTATTCTTGGACACTGGTTGTTAGGTGCGTTTTTTACTGCAACGTCGTTTATTGGAATGATTGCCCTTGCGGGGATTATGGTGCGGAACTCGGTACTCTTAATCGATTTTGTAAACCTACGTACTGCTGAAGGAGTTCCGTTAAAACAAGCGGTAATCGAAGCTGGAGCAGTACGAACTACCCCTATTTTGTTAACGGCTGGAACCGTAGTAATTGGAGCAGTAGTAATATTATTTGACCCAATCTTCCAAGGATTAGCGATTTCGTTAATGGGAGGAAGTATAGCATCTACGGTGCTTACTCTATTAGTTGTACCGTTGGTGTATTACATGATTGAAAAAAAGAACCATAAAAATAAATAAGGATTTAAATTTTTGATTGGTTGGTGACACAAAAAAGTAACGAGTTTAAAAACTTTGAAATATGAAACTTCTTATTGTAACGGTTGTTAGTGAATATGAAAAACATGTACTACAGCTTTTTAAAGAATCACAAATCGAAAGCTTTAGCGGATCTGGAATAGAGGGTTTTAAAACAGCTTCTTCATTTTTAATGAATTCTAGTTGGTTCCCTTCACAAAAAAGTGGTGCAGATAGCAGCATGTTCTTTTCCTTTACGGAAGAGGATAAAATTGATGTTTTTTTAAAGTTGGTAGAGGAATTTAATAAAAATGTGAAAACAAAGAATCCTATCCACGCAGCAGTAGTGCCTATAGAAAGGTATATATATAACATATTGTAAAATAAACTTTAAAATATAATTATCATGTTGAATAGATACATTCGTGTAATTGCAGGAAGCTTTGTGCTTATTAGTGTTTTGTTAGCCAAATATGTAAATCCGAATTGGATTTGGTTTACGGTATTTGTAGCGGTAAATTTAATTCAGTCTGGAATAACAAAATGGTGTCTAATGGAAGATATCCTTCGTAAATTAGGCGTGAAAGATAAGAATAGCAGTTGCTCTATAGATTAAAACTTTGATGAATAATGATAAAAGTCGTCTCTAAATCAAGTGACGACTTTTACTTATCCAATGTCTCCAATACTTGTCTAGCTCTTATAATAGCTTGCTCGATATTAGGTGTAACATTTTTTTTATCTATCACCGAATAAATTTCTCCTTTTTCTAGTTCGTTTTCAACCTCAGGACTAACTCCAGAAAGGATGATAACCCGTCCTTGATCTTTGAATTTGGTTATCATTTCTTTTAACCGATAAATACCTGTGGCATCGATAAAGAGGACATTCCGCATTCTAAGTATCAATACTTTCCGTCGATCTGGCAATCGGTTTATAGTATCTTGGAATGCTTGTGCTGCACCAAAAAATAAAGCCCCATGAATTTCATACATCGTTGCACCTTCCGGAAGTGTTTTTTCTTCCTCAAATAGATTTTCCTCTTCTTCTTTTGTGAATAATTGAACTTTGGTAGTATCACTCATTCGTTTCATAAGAATGAAAGCAGACAGTACAATTCCAACTTCAATTGCTATAACCAAATCGAATATCACCGTTAAAAAGAAGGTGGTTAGTAATATCATTGCATCTGCACGGTTTCCTTTTAGCTGAGATTTAAATTGGCGCCATTCACTCATGTGATAAGCCACTACAATTAAAATTCCTGCCAAGCAAGCCATAGGAATTAGTTTTGCCAACGGCGATAAAACAAGCATAATAATTAGCAATACTAGCGCATGGGTGATTCCAGCAATAGGCGTTCGACCACCATTTTTTACGTTGGTAGCGGTTCTAGCGATAGCTCCAGTAGCAGGAATTCCACCAAACATCGCTGAAAAACAATTGGCTACTCCTTGTCCGATTAGCTCGACATTCGAACGATGACGACCGCCAATCATACCATCGCTTACTACAGCAGATAATAAAGATTCTATACCGCCTAATAAGGCGATTGCAAAAGCAGGTTGAATAAGCTTTTGAACCGTGGCAAAATCAATGTTAGGGAATGCGGGCATACTAATTTTACTCGGAATATCTCCAAAGGAAGACTCGATAGTGTCTACTGGAATATTAAAAAAATAAACTAACACTGTGCTTAGAAGAATTGCAACGATAGAACCAGGTATCTTCTTACTTATTTTTCCAAACTGCAAAGAGATGATAATGGTACTAACAGCGATAGCGACCGCAGCCCAATTTATACTATGGAAATTTGTTGCATATACCTTCCATTTCTCAATGAAATCAGCAGGAACAGAATCGATTTGTAATCCAAAAAAATCTTTGATTTGAGAAGAAAAGATAATTACAGCGATTCCACTGGTAAATCCAACGATTAAAGGATATGGAATAAATTTCAACAAGCTTCCCAATCGTGCAAGTCCCATACCTACTAATAGAATTCCCGCCATAAAGGTTGCGATAATCAATCCGTCGATTCCAAATTCCTGTACAACAGCATAAACAATTACTATAAACGCTCCAGTTGGACCTCCGATTTGAACCCTACTTCCTCCCAATACTGAAATCAATAAACCACCGATTACCGCAGTTATCAATCCTTTTTCTGGCGAGACTCCAGATGCAATCGCAAATGCAATTGCAAGCGGTAATGCAACAATGCCAACAATAATACCAGCAATAATATCTTTTTGAAGTTGCTGTTTGCTGATACCATTTTTTAAAATGGAAAATAATTTAGGAATATAGTGCTCTTTCATTTATTCTGTCCAAACATTGGGTTTTGAATGAGACAAAGTTAAGTTATTTAAAAACGAATATAAATTATCTAGTGTCCAATGCCATGAAACGTTGTAAGTTCTTATATTTATGAAAATTCAAATTCTCTATGAGAGTAAAATTACATTTATTGATTTTTCTTTTTCTTCCTTTCGGAGCTTTTTCTCAAGTAGAAGATGCTTTGGTGTTTTTTGCAGATAAAGAAAATGTAACTGCCGCTCTAGCCAATCCTATAAGCATATTAAGCCAAGAAGCTATCGATAGAAAAATGTTGCACGGAACACCTATTGACGAACGAGATGTACCATTGAATGAAGAGTATAAAAATATTGTTTCCAATCAATTAGGTATTACGGTATTGGCCAAGTCGAAATGGATGAATGCAATATATGTACAAGGTGAAAAAAGTAATATTGAAAATTTATTAAACTTAGATTTCGTTAGCGAAATAGAGTTTATGAATAAGAACTTCAATAGATCAGTTTCATTACGAATTATAGATGATAAATTTGAAATTGAAGAATCACGTATAATTTATAACTACGGCACGGCACAGAATCAAACGGAGATGATTGCTGTAGATGCATTACATAATCGAGGCTATAATGGGGAAGGAATTCGAGTGGCTTTTATGGACAATGGGTACCCTAATGTATTAAATAACCCTGCTTATGCTGAGTTACGAGATGAAAACCGGCTTTTAGGAAGTTACGATTTTGTTTCTCGGACTACTAATGCCGATGGCTCAGGTAATCATGGTGCTTTAACTTTTAGCAATGCAGCCGCATATCTAGAAGGACAGTTTAAAGGAACTGCGCCCAAAGCGATGTACTACCTATTTATTACCGAGGATGGAAACCAAGAATCACCAATAGAAGAAGCATATTGGCTAGAAGCTTTAGAGCGTGCAGATAGTTTGGGAGTTTATATCACGAATACTTCTTTAGGCTATCAAGACTTTGATAATTCAGGATATGATTATTCCTATTCTGATTTAGATGACGAAACTACAATTGGAGCTCGTGCTGCCAATCATGCTTTCGACAAAGGGATGCTAAATGTAGTTTCTGCAGGAAACTCGGGACAAACTTTTGGATATGTGGCTTCCCCTGCACATTCTTCAGGGGCATTAGCAGTAGGAGCGGTAGATTCAAATGGCAATTATGCTTCCTTTAGCTCATTTGGACCTACATATGATGGTCGCATTAAACCCGATATTATGGCACAAGGAGTAGATGCAGCAACTATAGATGAAAATGGAAACCTTGCCTCTGCCAATGGAACATCTCTTAGTGCTCCGATTATCACAGGTGCAATTGCCTCGTTATGGTCTGTGGCACCAGAATTAACAAATAACCAGATTATGCAGATTGTTCGTGAATCTGCTCATTTATATAATAATCCAACAGAGGAAATGGGATATGGAATTCCCGATTTTAGTCAGGCATTAGATGCGTTAGAACAACTAGGTATAGAAGATTTAAAACAAGAACATTACTTTGCACTTTACCCGAATCCAATAGATACAGAGGTTTTTATTTCTTTTCCAAAAGACATTGATTTTGCTACGTTTCAATTATATGATGTATTAGGAAAAACCTTACTCCATAAAAACATAAGTTCTTCTCATAATAAAGTAGAAGTGTCGCATTTAAAATCAGGCGTTTATTTCGTGTTGCTCACCGCAAATAATACATCTACAAGATTTAAAATAGTGAAAAAGTGATATTTTTTTAATTTATTTTAGTCCTTATAAGGGTCATATATATCTTCGCCAGCCATAGCCACGCCAATAGGGTGAAGTCTATGTTTAATGCGAATCGTATTGCCTTGATACTCTAGTACTTCTTCTAGGTTTTTATAACATTCTGGCGCCTCGTCTGCACCACCGCCTCGTAGGTAAATGTCTTTGTTTCTTAATTCGGCTTGAACTTGGTCAAAGTCTACTTGCCCTTTAGAAATAATGGTTCGCACACGTTTCTTACCTTTGCGTTGCCATTTAGTTTTTCCTAAAGCTTTGGTTCTAGACAATACACGCCCAGCACCATGAACCGTAGAATATAAAGCGTTTGCTGAGGTTGGAGTTTCTACGCCTTCTACAATTACCGAAGTATCGCGCATGTTGGCTCCAATAAAACCTTCCTGATTAGGGAATGCTGGCGTACAGCCTTTTCGGACTACCCAGTAATCCTCTCCAAAATGCGTTTCTTTCCAAGCAAAATTGTGGTGGTTATGTACCTCTTTTAAGGCATTCCCACCTAGAATATCCAACACCTTGTCCACAACGATATCACGACCTGCGTAAGCATATTTTCCTGCTAACTCTA
>JAJYTI010000147.1 GCA_021793135.1 Bacteroidota bacterium | reverse complement strand
ATTTTCATTTCGATTTCCTATAATTAAGGATGGTTGTAAAATATAGGTGTTTTCTAACTTTTGTTTTAAAACATCCTCTTGCATTTTTCCTTTCAATCGATTGTAAAACACTTTACTTTTTGCATTTGCACCTAAGGCCGAAATGACTATAAAACAAGGAATTTGATTTTTTTTAGCCAATTTTGCAGCCATAACGGGAATTCCATAATCTATTTTTTTATAAATATTTTTATCTGGAGTTTTGGCTTTAGTTGTTCCAATACAACAAAAAACTACATCGGCTTTAAATCGGGAAATGTAATTTTCTAATTGGAATAAATCAATAATATGTTCCTCTACTCTAGGGTGATTTATCTCTGTTGATCTACGAGTAAAAACAATAATCTTGTCATACGTATTATCCTTTAATAAACTATCTAGTAGATGTGAGCCAGTAAGTCCAGTAGCTCCAAGAATTATAGCAGATTTACCCATATTTATTGCACTTTATCGGTGGCATTTAATTTTATTAGTTCTTTGACTATAGGGATATCTGCTTCTGCCCAATCATATTCCATTAAATTATCTATACATTCCCATTTAACTTGTGCATGTTCTGTAGGGTCTAGTTTACCAGAAGTTATATTACAAAGAAATGGATATAAACAAATAGAGAATTCTATATATTCATATTTTACCTCTTCTAAGGCTTGTTTTATATCTATTTCCAGATTTAATTCTTCTTTAATTTCTCGTTTTAAACATTCTTTTTTGCTTTCTCCCTCTTCTATTTTCCCACCAGGAAATTCCCATTTTAAGGGTAGTAACATTTTGTCTGATCGTTGACAGATTAAAACTTCATTTCCTTTTTGAATAATAGCACAGGTAACTTGTAACATAATTTTATTGAGAATGATTGACTATCAAAGATACGATTTTAAATCGCTTTGATTTTAAACTATGAAATCAAAATACCCTTTGTCGTAGATTAAAAAAGACAAAGGGTATCTTTATTTATGTATTATAAAATCTCTATAGATTAGTGGGTTTTACCTTATTTCTTTACACTAACTTTCTTTCGATTGTCGTAGGATTTTGCATCGATTAATTTGTTGTAAGGATCGACACCAACTTCTTTTGGTTCCTGGTTGACAATAATTTTAAAGTTATTTTCCATATCGGTTATTTTCACTTTCTCTAAATAAAGGATTTTCTCTTGCTCTTTACCAGATTTAGTATCTTTTGAATCGGCAAAAATTCCAATTTCAATGTAATCTTCTAATGGTAATGACTTGATTTCTTTGTCTCTTTTACCAATATAAACCAAGGAGTCTTGTTCAGCATTGGCGTAGATTCGTTTTCCTTTATCTCCCGTCTTGTATTTGCTTACAATCGCTTTAAACTCTACTTCATACGTACCATCGTCTAGTTTTTTAGCTTCGGCATCTTCTATAAAGTTATCATATAGCGTTATAGTTTCGAACATATCCGTAATCATATATTGCAAGGAATCTGGAATCGCAGCTTTTAAGTCGGCTACCAATTCTCTTGCTACAGGATGTGGGGCGTCTTTAAAGGCTACTTTATCTATAAACTTACTCAATACCTTATTCATCTCTTTTTCGCCCATATAATCGCTTAAAGCGTAAAAAACAAGCGAACCTTTGTTGTAATGAATGTATTGTTGGTTTTCGTTGTTCATTAAAGGTTGTTCTTTAATTCTCTCATAACTTCTGGACATTAAATATCTATCTAATGCTTCTTTTAAAAACTTACGCATTTGTCCTTTTCCATATTCATGTTCCAAAACTTTTAAAGAACTGTATTCCGATAAGCTTTCCGAAAGCATAGTAGCACCTTTTACATTTGCTCCTATGACTTGATGGGCCCACCATTGATGTGCTAACTCATGAGAGGTAACCGAAAAAGGATAATCTACAGCATCTTCTTCTTCATCGTCTACATTGGCAATAAAGCCTATATTTTCAGAAAAAGGAATGGTATTGGCAAAGGATTGTGCAAAGCTTCCCATAGTGGATGGGAACTCAATAATCCTTACTTGATTGAACTGATAGGGACCAAATTCTTTGGTGAAATAATCGAAACTCTTTTTAAGGCCGCTAACCATTCTATCGATGTTAAACGGATGTTTTTTAGAGTAATATATTTCTATATTAATATCGTTCCATTTGTCTTTTTCTACCTCATACTTTCCAGAATTATAAGCGTAAAAATTCAATATCTTTTGATCACCCATGCTATAATGGAAGTATCTACGTCCGTTTTCTACCCATTCTTTTTGTAAATATCCTGGTGCTATTGCGATTTGGTCTTCATTTGTACTTACCGTGGTTTCAAAAGTTATCCAGTCGGAATCGTTTCGTATATACGTGTTTTCTCTAGCTTCCATATCGTCTTGCTCTGGCATTTGTTCCTTTGGTGGCAACTCATATTTCTCACGTACCTTAGGATTGCTTATTTCAAATGCTGATGAATAGCCAATGGATGGTGTAAACACACTATTATTAATGAAAGTTCCATTACCAAGTACTGGCGAATTATTTCGAAGGATAGTGTTGGGTTTATTCTTTACCTTAAACTCCAATTTCGCCACTGATCCACTATCTAAAGGCGTATTAAATCGATAAAAGTTAATTCCATAAATTGTGTCCTTAGATAGAAGCTCAGCGTTTTCTATTTTTATTTCATTGAGGTAGTCGGTATTGGAATTAATCACGATACTATCTACCGGTGTTGCATTTTTATTTTCTAGAATATAAACGCCATTTGCTTCAAAATCTCTAGTGTCAGGATAAATATCCAAATCTACTTTTACATCGACAATACGCGGTTGTACTAGATTTTCTAAGGATTTATATTGTTTTTCATACTCGACTTGCATCAATTCTATATCTTTTGAAGAATAGTACGGATGCAGAATAGTGTTTTCGTAATACAGATATCCACCAACTCCTAAAAATCCTATTAAGCAAAGTATAGTTGGGAAGATAATTTTGGCATTTGCTCGTTCTTTTGCCAGTTTAAAACGTTCTTTAAAACTAAACACACCTCTTCTCCAAAATAATAGTGTGAGACCACTTATAAAGCCAATAAACAATAACCAATAGCCTACATAAACAAAGTGTTTTGGTAGTCTACTTCCAAAGCCATCTAAATCGGAATAAGTTACAAATGGCAATCGGTTAAAAAAGAATATATCTTGTTCTACACCCAATTTTGAATATAAATTCCCGAATAAAAAATATAGGATTAACACAAAGAAACCTACAATGTAGTTTTTGAAAATGGTTTGAACCGCCATTGCTAATCCTGCCCATATGATGAAATAAAACCATTTTACTCCTAAAATCTTTAAGTAGAGTCCTATTTCTAATTGGAAGTAACCATTAAAAGATTGGAATCCTATTCCTGTTGCTAGAACGATTAATAACAAGAAGGCTTGCATTAAAATAAGTGCAAAATAACTAGATAAGAAAAACACCCAATTTGGAGTAGGACATACATCTACTAGTCCATCCATTTTTGAAATATCTCCTCTGTGAATTAATAATCCAGCAGCTAAAAAAGTATTTGCGATAAGGAAAATCTCAAAAGTTTCGGATAATATATAGGCTATGTTTCTGGTAATTGGATAGGTATTCGTTCCATACATCATATTGGAAAAAGTGGCGATTGACACCATACTTAAAATCCCAATTATTGCTAGAATAAGAAAAGCTTTATTTTTAATTAAGTATTTTACATTCTGTTTTGTAAAGTTCAATACATTATTCCAGTGTGCTTTAAATGAAAAATCATAAGTAACTTTTGGTAAAAGGATTTGGTATAATCCAACGAAGCTAATTTTACGACTTCTTTCTTCCGCTTTTGTTTTTCTGAATTTTAACTGGAAAGGTTGTTGTGAAAAATTAAACAACCAAAATAAAACTCCAGCAAAAATAGCCGTAACACCTAACCAAATGGCACGATTTAATATATACCATTTTTCGAGTGGCAAATTGTGCGTATTTAATTCGTCAATAGTCCAATACTTTGTGTAATAGGATAAAGACTGCATTCCTGTTGGGTCTATTAGCATTGCCAATTCCTCATTTTCTAAATTAGAGGCAGCAGACGAAACTACACTTAGAAGAATAATGATTGCGATAACCGAGATAAATCCCACGTAAATGCTTCTAGATAGGGTAGTTACAGTAAACACAATCATTCCTATTAATAACATATTTGGAATGACATTCCATAGATAGGCCTGTGCGTAATTCCAAAAAATATTAGGTCCTAATAACTCTTGATTTCCAAAAGGTAAAAGGGTTGCAATAAATATTCCTAGTCCTATAGCTATACTGATTAATAATGTTATAGAAAAAGCACTTAGGAATTTACCTAGCAAATAGTTTGTTTTAGTAAACGGATAGGAATAAAAAATTTGATGTGCGTTGTATTTATAATCCCGATATATCGAAGCTCCAATAATAGTTGGAAATAAGAAATACATCAGACGATTCATCCCTTCGATTAAGGCATTAATCATTAGAGGAGAGTTTACTATCTCTAGCGAAGTCGATGTAACGCTAAACGAATCAAAAAATCCTAAAAGATCTGCCATTAGGAAAAATCCTAATAAGAAGAATATTCCTGTATATAGATAAAATTGCCAACTTTTAATCCATCGTTTAAACTCGAAAGAAAATATAGTTTTAAACATAATTTAGTCTTTTTTTAGAGCTACGAAATAAACATCTTCTAAGGTAGGTGTAGTAATAGAGAATCCTTTTTCTACAAGTGGTTCTTCGGAGAAAACTCGAATATTTAGAGAGTTGTCTTCATTAAAACTACTTGATAATATGTTAAGTTCTGTATTTAATTTATTTGCCTCTTCTTTGCTGGTATTTATTGTCCAAATACGTCCTTCTAATTTGTTTTGCGCTTCTCTTGGAGTGCTCTTATCGAGTAGCTTTCCGTTATTAAGAATTGCAATATTATTACAAAGCTCTTTTACATCGTCTACGATGTGTGTGGAGAAAATTACCGTATTATCGGTTCCAATTTCTCTAAGAACATTCAGGAATCGATGTCTTTCTGCTGGGTCTAGTCCAGCGGTTGGTTCATCTACTATAATTAGTTTAGGATCGTTTAGCAACAGCTGTGCAATTCCAAATCTTTGCTTCATCCCTCCAGAGTATCCGCTCACGTGTTTTTTTCTAACATCGTATAAATTTGTTGCTTCTAAAACACTATCTACAATCTTACTTCGGTCTTTAGAAGAGCTAATTCCTTTTAGTCTAGCAAAATAATTCAGTAAATCTTCTGCAGAGGTATTAGGATATACACCAAAAGATTGCGGTAAGTAGCCAAGTATTTTTCTGAATTTTAGTTGTTCTTCTAAAACATTGATATCTCCGAAATGAATACTTCCAGAATCGGGTTTTTGTAAGGTGGCAATCGTACGCATTAAGGAGGATTTTCCTGCACCGTTTGGACCTAATAAACCAAACATTCCTGCTCCTATTTCCAGA
>JAJYTI010000146.1 GCA_021793135.1 Bacteroidota bacterium | reverse complement strand
TATGACCATTTACTGCTTGCAATCGATTACCTATAGTATCACTAGCTCGGAAGAAAAATGTTCCAGTTACATAATCCAACTCACTTAATTCCTCGATTCGAACTTCTCCCCCACCGTTTCTTATATCTGTTGTAAACTCTCCTTCGCTATTAGTATAAGTTATTACATTATCTAATTCTTCTCCAAACTCATAAGTTCCAACACTTAGACTTGTTAAATAAATTTCCAATGCACTGTTTTCATTTATACCTTTAATAGTATATCCACCGCCTTCTTCTGTAGTATACTGCATGTTTTCTGCTTTAAACAAATCGCCATTAACTACTATTTGCAATGCAGGAGTGTTGTCTTCGATATCCTTACAACTCATAGCAAGGAATGGAATTAAAACCAGAAAGAGAATTCGTCGTATCATAAGTTAAGTTTAAATAAATATAGATTGATTTTCGATTTAAGTATCCTCAAATATATAACTTTAGATGATAAATATATAAATATAAAGTTTATCTTTGCACATTCAATAATTATAACAGAGGTCGAGAACCTCAAAAATTAATTAATTTATGTCTGTAAAATTAAGATTACAAAGACACGGTAGAAAAGGGAAGCCTTTCTACTGGATCGTAGCGGCAGACAGCCGTGCGAAACGTGATGGTAAATACCTAGAAAAAGTTGGTGTTTACAGTCCAACCGAAAATCCAGCTTATGTTGAGCTAGATGTAGACCAAGCTGTAAAGTGGTTACAGAATGGTGCACAACCAACTGATACGGTTCGTAGAATCCTATCTTATAAAGGTGCACTACTTAAAAACCACCTTGCTGGAGGTGTGCGCAAAGGAGCTCTTACCGAAGAGCAAGCGGAGGAGAAGTTCAATGCTTGGCTAGAGGAAAAAGAAGCAAAAGTTGCTGCAAAAAAACAAAGTATTTCTGAAGCAGAAGCTGCTGCAAAAGCAAAAGCTATTGAAGAAGAAAGAAAATTAGCTGCTGAAAAGCAAGCTGAGTTAGACGCTGAACTTAAAGCTGCTGAAGAGGCAGAAGCTGCTGCAAAAGCAGAAGCAGAGGCTGCTAACGAAGAAGAATAACCGGAAACTTAACCGCAATTCTATGCGTAAAGAAGATTGTTTTTTCTTAGGAAAAATCATTGGTAAACATAGTTTTAAAGGAGAAATTCTTGTAAAACTGGATACTGATAATCCGGATGACTTTCTTGAAATGGAATCGGTTTTTGTTGAAATAGACAAAAACCTGATTCCATTTTTTATTGAAAACAGTAATCTCCAAAAATCCGATTTGCTACGCATCAAATTTGAAGATGTAGATAGCGAAGAAGAAGCAGAAAACTTGATAGGTAACGAGCTATACTTACCTCTAGAGATTCTTCCAGAACTCACAGGAAATAACTTTTACTATCATGAAATAATTGGCTACAAAGTAATCGACAGTAACCTAGGAGACATTGGTGAAATCATTGGAGTAAACGACCATACACCACAAGCTCTTTTCATCATCCAACATCAAGGAAAAGAAATTCTTGTTCCGATAACTGATGCTT
The DNA here is from genome assembly GCA_021793135.1 of Bacteroidota bacterium. Classification (GTDB taxonomy): domain Bacteria; phylum Bacteroidota; class Bacteroidia; order Flavobacteriales; family Flavobacteriaceae; genus JAJYTI01. Next base: position 4,000 of record JAJYTI010000146.1, on the reverse strand, counting down.
TTATAGATAAAGTAGATCGGGAAAACAAAACCATGCATCTCACTACCCCTGAAGGGTTGGTAGATTTATACTTGTAAGAAAATTAGCATGGAAACCTTCCGATTTAAACAATTTGAAGTACAGCAAACACGAAGTGCTATGAAAATTGGTACGGATGCTGTATTGCTAGGTGCATGGTGTGAAATAACAGACAGTACAGAACAAGTTTTAGATCTTGGTGCTGGAACTGGAATTCTATCCCTTATAATAGCCCAGCGCCTTGCTGAAAATTCTCCATATTTTGACATCGAGGCTATAGAGATTGAAGACGAAGCACATACTGAATGTGTAGAAAACTTCGATAACTCTCCATGGAATGAGCATCTTTTTTGTTATCATGCATCGCTAATAGAATTTGCCCAAGAAGTCGAAGATCATTATGATCTAATTGTTTGTAACCCACCATTCTACAAAAACTTTGATTCAACCGAGATTACATCCAGAGCATTAGCAAGAAGTGCTAGCTTCATGCCTCTACAGCATATTTTTGCTGCAGCAGAAAAGCTCTGCACCCCAAATACTGGAGAATTAGCAATAGTTCTGCCCTATGAACAAAAAGAAGAAGCTATCCATATTGGGAGTGTTCACGGATTTACTCCAAAGCGCATATTAAATGTGCGAGGCACAGCAAATACTCCTTTTAAAAGAGTATTCTTACAAATGGGACAACAAGATAGTCTTCTTGTAGCAGAAGACTTAATCATAGAAACCGAAAGACATAAATACACATCGGAATATATTCAACTGGTTAAAGATTTCTATCTGAATCTATAACAAGAAGTATGTATCTACGACATTTTTTTATGTAGTTTAAGTTGGATACGTTTTCTATCGATATCCACTTCTAAAACTTCTACAATTAATTGTTGGTGCAGTACCACATGTTCATGAATATCACTAACAAATTCATCTGCTATATTGGAGATATGAATCAATCCACTTTCTTTGATTCCAATATCCACAAAACATCCAAAGTTGGTAATATTATTCACAATTCCAGGCAATAATTGCCCTTTCTCAACATCCTCTATGCTACGGATATCTTGGTGAAAAGTAAACATTTGTGCTTTAGTACGAATATCTAAACCAGGTTTTTCTAATTCTTTTTGAATGTCTTTTAAAGTTGGCATACCTATCTCTTCATCCACATAATCGTTTAGAGGTATTTTATTCACCAATTGACTGTTACCTACTAATTCGGCTACAGACACCCCCATATCTTTAGCTATTCTATGAACTAATGGATACCGCTCTGGGTGAACACTAGAGTTATCTAAAGGGTTACTCGCTTGACGTATTCGAAGAAAACCTGCGCTTTGTTCGAAAGCTTTTTGTCCTAGTCTAGGCACTTGCAATAATTCTTCACGAGTTTTAAAAGCACCATTTTCTTCGCGAAACTTCACGATATTTGCTGCTAACCCTTCTCCTATACCTGATACATATTGCAGTAACCAAGGACTAGCGGTATTAAGATTGACTCCCACCGCATTTACACAATGAGAAACTACTTGATCTAGACTCTCTTGTAATCGAGTTTGATTTACATCATGTTGGTATTGCCCAACTCCTATTGATTTCGGATCTATTTTAACTAGTTCTGCTAATGGATCGGCTAATCGTCTTCCAATAGATACAGCACCACGAACGGTTGCATCGTAATTCGGGAACTCTTTTCGTGCAATAGATGATGCAGAGTAAATCGACGCCCCTGCTTCATTTACAACATACACCTCTACTGGTTGTGTAAAACGTATACGACGGATAAATTGTTCTGTCTCTCTAGAAGCCGTTCCATTACCAATAGCAATGGCCTCTGTTTTATATGCTTGCGTTAAAGTATTTATTTTTTTAATTGCTTCTTTAGTCTTTCGCTGTGGTGCATGCGGAAAAATAGTTTCGTTATGCAAGAGTTTTCCTTGCGCATCTAAACAAACTACTTTACAACCAGTACGGAATCCAGGATCTATAGCTAATATTCGTTTCTCACCCAATGGGGAGCCTAAAAGCAACTGCTTAAGATTAGCTGCAAAAACTTTAATAGCATCTTCATCTGCTTTTTCTTTTGCTTTTTGCAAAGCTTCATTGCTTAAAGAGGGAAACAACAATCTTTTATATGCATCGATAACCGCTTCTTCTATAATTGATTTGGCAGGGCTGTTTTTATTTTTTATAAACCTAAAGCAAAACTCCTTATAAATTGCTTCGTCATCTATCGAAAGTTTAATTCGTAAGAAACCTTCATTTACACCACGATAAATCGCCAAAAATCTATGCGATGGACAACGTGAAAGCGATTCTTCCCAATCGAAATAATCGCGATACACTTGCGCTTTATCTTCTTTCGATTTTGTACCAATTACTTTACTTTCTAATCTCGCACTTCTCCATAATACTTTTCTTAAATGATTTCGAAAATCGGTACGTTCGGATACCCATTCGGCTATTATATCTTGAGCTCCTTGGATAGCTTCTTTGATTGATGAAACATCCTTTTTAACATACGATTTTGCAAGCTCAATAGGATTAGCATGAGTTACCATGATCTGCTTTGCTAAAGACTCCAGTCCTTTTTCTCTAGCCATTTCTGCTTTTGTACGGCGCTTGGGCTTATAAGGTAAATACAAGTCTTCTAAACTAGATAGATCCATAGCTTTCTCTATGATTCTTTTTAGTTCTTCGGTAAGCTTTCCTTGTTCATCTATGGTTTGCAGAATAGTAGATCTACGTTTTTCTAAAGCTTCAAAGTCTTTAAGATTTATCTCTATTTGTTGGATTGCCACCTCATCTAGACTTCCCGTAACTTCTTTACGATAGCGAGCAATAAAAGGAATCGTATTCCCATCTGCCAACAATTGTACAACCGCTTGAATTCCTTTCTCTGGCAGTTGTGTTTTTTCAAATATATAAGCAAGTGCAGTCATACGAACAAAGATACGAGTTAGTAATTCATCTACACAAAGCATTTATAACTCTGTAACAATATTTAGCAATTTGAAGCTTGTAAAATAAGCAGTCATTAGATTGATTAGTAAATGAAGTTTCGTTATTTTTGACTTTAAATCATTTATTATTAAATAATAGACACAAATCAGCCTTGAATTTATTAACAAATACACGGCTTAATTATAATTTAAATTCATTTCATGAAACCAGATTTATTTGAAGCACCAGATTATTACAATCTGGATGAACTCCTTACCGAAGAACATAAATTAATTCGCGACACTGCTCGTGCATGGGTGAAACGTGATGTTTCTCCAATTATCGAAGAGTATGCACAACGTGCCGAATTTCCAAAACAAATTATTGGTGGACTTGCAGAAATTGGTGCATTTGGACCTTACATCCCTGAAGAATATGGAGGTGCTGGTCTAGATCAGATTTCCTACGGAATAATCATGCAAGAAATAGAGCGTGGAGATAGCGGAGTACGTAGTACAGCATCGGTACAGTCTTCTCTTGTTATGTATCCTATATACAAATATGGAACTGAAGAGCAACGTAAGAAATATTTACCAAAGCTTGCTTCTGGAGAGTGGATAGGTTGTTTCGGTCTAACCGAACCTGACCATGGAAGTAACCCAGGTGGAATGACTACCAACTATAAAGACATGGGAGATCATTACTTATTAAATGGTGCTAAAATGTGGATTAGTAATGCTCCATTTGCAGATGTTGCTGTGGTTTGGGCTAAGAACGAAGAGGGACGTATTCATGGACTTATTGTGGAGCGTGGCATGGAAGGATTCTCAACTCCAGAAACTTTCAACAAATGGTCGTTACGTGCTTCTGCAACTGGAGAATTGATTTTTGATAATGTAAAAGTTCCAAAAGAAAACCTACTTCCAAATAAATCTGGATTAGGAGCTCCATTAGGTTGTTTAGACTCTGCTAGATTTGGAATTGCATGGGGAGCTATCGGTGCAGCAATGGATTGTTACGACACGGCATTGCGCTATGC
>JAJYTI010000003.1 GCA_021793135.1 Bacteroidota bacterium | reverse complement strand
AAACAACTCATAACTAACGAAGATTTAGATGTAGATACAATAAGATCTACCTCGAACGATAAAGTTGTAGCAGACGCATCTTCGCAAAAAACTATTCAATCATCGAAAGATAACTCTATAAATAGAGCTAGAATAAATAATAGTACAGAACCAAAATTGGGATTAGACAATAAATCAGGAACAGATTCAGATAGCAAAACGAAAATAGCAAAATCAGAACAAATCGATATAAATGAAGAGCAAGAACTCGATACTTCTACAAATAAAAACACCCAAATTGCGGTTAATGAACAAGAAGTAGAAGACGAAGCAACGGAATCTAAAACACAACCAGAGGTAACCTCTTTAGTAGAGGATAATACTCTTTTTGCTGAAGAAAATCGTAGCGATAAGTCTGATGCTAAAAATAGTAAGTGGTCTGTAGGGCCACAAGTAGCTCCTGTATATTATAATAGTATGAGCGGTGGCTCTTCTCTAGATCAACAATTTGATAATAGCAGTAAAAATGGTGGTCTAAATATGAGCTTAGGTGTTCAAGTTGCCTATGAAATAAACGACAATTGGAAAGTACGATCCGGAATAAATCGTATGAATGTAGGTTATGCAACAAATAACGTACAAGTTGGATATTCCGATCCAAATCTTGCTATAAATTCTATACATTATAATGGAGCAAATGTAGATGGTGGTGTAGTAGTTACAGCCTTTTCTAATGATAATTTATCTAGTATTGAATCCTCAGAATTTTCAAATCGTGTGCAGATTTTAAGTTTGGAAGGCAATACCCAGCTAAAACAAAATATAACTTATCTAGAAGTACCTATAGAGATAGAGCGAAAAATCATTGAATCTAATTTTGAATGGAGTATTATTGGTGGAGTAAGTAGTTTGTTTTTAACAGATGATGATATCCATTTAAGTAATAAAGAGGAAGGGTATAATTACAGCATCGGTACAGCAAATAACCTTGAGAAAGCAAGCTTTACTACCAATATAGGAATGGGTTTTGGTTATAAGTTTTCTAAAAGTATAAACCTCCAATTAGAACCTATGTTTAAGTATCAGTTAAATGCTTATAAAAATGGAGTAGGATTTAAGCCATATATCTTTGGTGTATATACAGGAATAAATTGGAAGTTAGATTAATCTCTATTTCTACATTAATAATTTAATGGACAATTTTAAGCTAGAATTATTTTATAGGATTTTCCAATCTTTCTAGAATTTGCTCCCTCACAGTATCTCGTAGTTTATATTTTTCTTCTGGCTTTACATTACTTGTGCTAATTATCGGAAGCATTTCCACACGTAAACGTCTAGGTGAACCTTTAAATAAGTTGTAAGGAAAACATCCTCCATTATCATGGAAGACTAATGGAGCAATTGGGATTTGGTGTTCAATCGCTAATCTAAAAGCACCATCCTTAAACCGATCAAGTGTTATGTTTGTATCATTGGGAACTCCTCCTTCTGGAAAAATGCATACGCCCAAACCATTCTCTATCCTTCTATGAGCTTGTAGCATTACTGCACTTTTGCTTTTTAAATTTGATCGATCTACTAATATGCTTGTGCGTTTATAGAAAAATCCAAAAATAGGTATTTTGGCCAATTCTTGTTTACCCACAAAAACAAAAGGAGTAGAAACACAATAGTACATCATCATAATATCTAACATAGATTTATGATTAGCAACAAACATATAGCTATCACCATAAGTGTATTTTTCTTTTCTTTTAATACGTGGTATTGCACCTATACCAAAGAGAATTATGGTAGACCACACTCTAGCTATTTTGTAGAATTTAGAATACCAAGCTTCTTTAATCGTGGTAATTAAAAGAAAAGGAGATAATACCACAGTAGCTATAAAAACCACGAGGTAAAACCACACATGATATAGTGGCGATAATATGTAACGAAGTTTTCCCATTGAGGTTCAAATTTAAAGATTTAGTACTTACTAAAGTCATAAATTTCATCACTAAAATATCGCAAGGTTCTAATTGAAGTAGAAAACTTTTTTGAAACCTAATTTAATGTAGAAATGAATTCCATTTTTTGTTTGTGTGTTGCCTCTCAGATAATCTTTATCTTTACATCTTTAAAAACCCGAATAAAATTATGGCAAGAGTACTTACTGGAGTGCAAAGTACAGGAACTCCGCATTTAGGAAATATTTTAGGAGCGATTAAACCAGCAATCGAAATGGCAAATAAGCCAGAAAACGATGCATTTATTTTTATTGCAGACCTACATTCGCTTACGCAAATTAAGAACGCGGAAACACTTCGCAATAATACTTATAGCGTAGCAGCAACGTGGCTAGCATTTGGTTTAAATCCTGATAAAGTGGTTTTCTATCGCCAGAGCGATGTGCCACAAACTACAGAACTTACTTGGTACTTATCTTGCTTTTTTCCTTTTCAAAGATTAACTCTAGCCCATTCATTTAAAGATAAAGCTGATAGATTACAGGATGTAAATGCAGGATTGTTTACCTATCCAATGCTCATGGCAGCAGATATTTTGCTGTATGATGCTAATATTGTGCCTGTAGGTAAAGATCAATTACAACATATAGAGATTACTCGCGATGTAGCTTCTAGATTTCATGCACAATTAGGAGAAACATTCGTTATTCCAGAAGCAAAGGTACAAGAAGAAACTATGTACATACCAGGAACCGATGGTACCAAGATGAGTAAGTCTAAGGATAATTATATCAATGTCTTTTTACCAGAGAAAAAATTACGTAAACAAGTAATGTCGATCGCTACCGATAGTACCCCATTAGAAGAGCCAAAAGATCCAACTACTTGTAATGTTTTTGCAATGTATAGGTTACTTGCTTCACCAGAGCAAGTGCAGCAAATGGCAGCAAATTATGCAGGTGGAAACTACGGTTATGGACATGCCAAACAAGCCCTATATGAATTGATACTAGAAGTATTTGCCGAACCTAGAAAAAAGTATGCATATTATATGGAGAATTTAGAGGAACTGGATAATGTGCTGCAGAAAGGAGCTGCTAAAGCTGCTAGTGTAGCCGATAAAACTCTAGCTCGTGTGAGAAAGAAACTAGGATACTAGAAAAAAAACTAATTGGTACTATATGACCAATATAAAATAGCAAACCCGAGATTTATATCTTGGGTTTTTTTATGCAATCCATTCAAATTGCTTCCCAGGTAGAGTTCTTACTACTCCTTTTAATTCTAATCCCAATAATAATCCAGCTACTTTCTGTGGACTCATTTTGGTAGTGATAGCTAATAGATCTAGAGACTCTTTCCCTTTTTCTTTTAATAGGTTGCAAATCTTCTCTTCTTCAGGATTTAAATCGATAAATAGCGGAATCTGAGTTTCTTTAGGCTTTGTTTTCTTTTCTATATCCCAACCTAAAATATACACTAAATCTGCTGCCGATTGTATTAACCTAGCTTGATTAGTTTTTATCAGTGTATTACATCCAGTGCTTTTTAATTGATCTATTCTTCCCGGTAAGGCAAATACCTCTCTGTTGTAGGAATTAGCCATTTCGGCTGTCAATAAACTTCCGCCACGTTTTGGAGATTCCACTACAACAGTTGCTTGCGATAATCCGGCTATAATTCTATCCCTCTTCACAAAATTATTTTTGTCTATAAAAGAATCTGTGGTAAACTCCGAAATAAAGCCACCATGCTGTATAATTTCTTCAGCATATTTAGCATGCGATGCAGGAGATATAGTATGCAATCCGTGTGCTAAACAAGCGACAGTTTCTAAGCCTTGGTCTATTGCCGATAAATGTGCTTGAATGTCAATTCCAAAAGCTAACCCAGACACTATTTGCACATCTAAAGCTTGTAAATCGTCTATAAGTGTTCTGCAAAATTCTAGTCCATATGGAGTTGCAGTACGTGTGCCTACGATACTTATAGATCTTGGTGCATTCCATGTGATATCACCTTTGTAAAACAAGACAACTGGGGCGTCTTCACAATGCTTTAGTCTATTAGGATAAGTTTCTTCGCCTATATGTACAAATTCAATTTGTTGTTTATACATATTTTCTATTTCTCTGTTTGCTTTGTCTAGTAAAGTTTGGAGAGCTTCAGAAGAGATAGAACTTTGCGTGGTAGAAGGTAATTTTAAATCATTGGATTTTAGAGCTTTAAATATTTCATGGGCAGAGCCATATTTGCGTAATAATTCTCTAGCACGAATATCTCCAATGCCAGGTAACTCCTTAACAACCAATAAATAAAGTAGCTCGTTGTCCCGCATGCTATCCAAATGAAAATTGATTCCTACTAAGTTAATGATAATTTCACATATCTAGAAACAGATGTCTTGTTCATCAAATAAAAAATAGGTATTTTTGTTTTTATGATGGATATAGTAAGTCATATTAACGAATTGTTATTTAGGTATGAATGTGTTATCATACCTGGATTTGGAGCGTTCTTAACGCATCATCAATCGGCTTATGTAGACACAGAGACTAATGTGTTTATGCCACCTAGTAAATCCTTATCTTTTAATAAACAATTACAAACAAATGATGGTTTATTGACCAATCATCTGGCTATGACCTACGGCCTTAGTTATCGAGAAGCTTTAGAAGATTTAAGAGAACAAGTTCAAATTTGGACTGATCAATTAGAAAATAAAACACCTTTGCACTTTGTTGGTATTGGTGTACTTCAAAGCAATGCGGAAGGTAAATGGCAGTTTATACCAAATCCAGAAAATATTTTTCAAGCAACATCTTTTGGTTTGGCACCAGTACAAAGTAGTATAGTAAATCGTGAAGAACTTACTACTCCAGAACAAAAGGTAATCCCAATTACAACCACTACAGAAAAAGAGAAAACTGCATCGAGATATGTACGTTATGCTGGAGTTGCGGCCATAGCATTATTGCTTGGTGTTGGTGGTTTTGCTTGGTATCAAAAGAACACACAACAATACAATTTGGCCCAGCAGCAACTTGCTGAGAAAGAATTGGAAAAACAAATTCACACCGCTAGTTTTACTATTGCAAATCCACTACCAGCAATCACATTGTCTTTACCCAAAGAAAGACAACCATATCATATAGTAGCTGGTGCATTTAGAGAACTTGAGAATGCTGAAAAACGCGTTTTACAATTGCAAAAAGAAGGATATTCTGCGCGTATATTACGTGAGAATTCTTATGGACTGCATGAAGTAATTTATAGTAGTTACGCTTCCAAACGCGATGCTATTAATGAAATGCATAGAATTATGCGTACCCAAAATGAAAATGCTTGGTTGTTAGTCGACGAAGAGTAAAATTGTTTATTGTACCTTTGTCGAAAATTTTACAACTATGAGGCCAAGAACCCCTTCTGAATCTCGATCTATAGTAACCGACCTTATTTTGCCTGGCGAGACCAATCCGCTAGGAAATATGTTTGGTGGCGAGCTTTTAGCAAGAATGGATCGTGCAGCAAGTATTGCTGCCAGTCGTCACAGTCGACGTCATGTAGCAACCGTATCGGTTAATAATGTATCTTTTAGTAAGCCTATCCCATTGGGAAGCATTGTAACTATTGAGGCTAGTGTATCTAGAGCATTTAGTAGTTCTATGGAGATTTTCCTTGATGTATGGGTAGAAGACAGACAAAGCGGCACAAAAAGTAAAGTAAATGAAGCGATTTACACCTTTGTAGCAATAGACGAAGCTGGAAATCCAGTAGCCGTACCTCCATTAAAACCCGAAACTAAACTCGAAAAAGAACGTTTTGATGCAGCTTTAAGACGCAAGCAATTAGGGCTAGTATTAGCTGGTAAAATGAACCCAAGCGAGGCAAAAGAACTTAAAGCTCTATTCGTTAAGGAGTAATTTATATGTAAGAAAACTATTCAATTTCGACTTATCTAATTGAAAATAGAATAGAAAATATAAAGATAACCCAATCTTAGATGTCAGCTAAAGAAAAGCTATTAAGCATTTATTCAAGTGTTTTTGAAAAAGATTTACTTCATGAGATTGCCAATGTAGCAATATACAGAGAAGTGGAGGCGGGATCGGTTCTTATAGACTATGGTCAATATATCAATTCTATGCCTTTATTGATTCATGGTGCTATTAAAGTGATGCGGGAGGATGAAGAAGGAGATGAACTCTTATTGTATTTCGTAAAAGAGGGTAATACCTGTGCATTTAGTTTAAGTTGCTGTATGGGACACGCCAAAAGTGAAATTCGTGCCATCGCAGAGATGGATTCACAACTGATGATGATTCCAGTACAAAAAATGGAAGAATGGATGGGTACTTATAAAAGCTGGAGAAATTTTGTTCTTAATAGCTATCAAAATAGACTTACTGAAATGCTAGATACGATAGATACTATTGCGTTCCGAAAATTAGACGAACGATTACTTCAGTACTTGAAAGAAAAAACTAGAATAACACAAAATAACATTTTAGGAATTACACATCAAGAGATTGCTCAAGAGCTTTATACTTCTAGAGTTGTGATTTCTAGACTTCTAAAAGGATTAGAAAAACAGAACAAAATAAAAATGCAACGTAATAAAATTCATGTTTTAATGGATTAAAACCTTTCTAGAGTTTGCAAAATGATGAGGTGTTAACTAACTATGTTAAAGCTAGAATGAACATCAGAATCGTTTTATATTGGGTGTAAAAAGTCGTATTTTTATACGTTCTTGATTAAATAATTTTATAAAATAGCTATGGTAGTAGAGCAAATATATACTGGATGTTTAGCACAAGGTGCTTATTATATAGAAAGTAACGGAGAAGCGGTAATCATAGATCCACTTCGTGAAGTATCTCCATACTTAGCACGTGCTAAAAAAGACAATGCTAAAATAAAATATATTTTAGAAACACATTTCCATGCAGACTTTGTAAGTGGGCATGTAAGCTTATCTAAAGAAACAGGTGCTCCAATTGTATTTGGACCAACAGCAACTCCAAATTTTGATGCCCATATTGCCACCGACGGAGAAGTGCTTAAAGTTGGGGATGTTACTATTACTGTGCTTCATACGCCTGGTCATACTATGGAAAGTGTAACTTATCTATTAAAAGATAAGGACGGTAAAGATTATGCTATTTTTACAGGAGACACGTTATTCCTAGGAGACGTAGGTAGACCCGATTTAGCACAAAAAGCAGGTTCTCTCACACAAGAAGATCTGGCTGGAAAACTATATGATAGTCTTCGAACTAAGATTATGCCATTGGCCGATGATGTAATTGTATACCCTGCACATGGTGCTGGTTCGGCATGTGGAAAAAACATGATGAAGGAGACAGTAGATACATTAGGAAATCAAAAGAAGATGAACTATGCCTTAAGAGCCGATATGACTCGTGAGGAATTTATAGAAGAGGTTTTGGATGGACTTCTACCACCACCAGCATATTTCCCTCATAACGTACAGATGAACCGCGATGGATATGAGCATATAAATCAAGTTTTGGACCGAGGTTTAAAAGCACTTTCGCCAGAAGAATTTGAACAGGTTGCAAATGCACAAAACCCTGTTATATTAGACGTACGTAAACCCAAAGACTTTTCAGAAGGTCACGTGCCTCGCTCTATTTTTATTGGATTAGATGGTGGATTTGCACCATGGGTTGGAGCATTAATTGCCGATGTGCAACAGCCTATTTTGTTAGTTGTAGATGAGGGTAGAGAAGAGGAAGCTGTAACGCGTTTATCACGTGTTGGTTTTGACAAAACTCTAGGGTATCTAAAAGGTGGAATGGATGCTTGGAGAAAAGATGGAAAGGAAATAGATTCCTTGCATAATGTTACTGCAAAAGAATTGGTAGATATAGTATCAAATGATACCAATGCCAAAGTTTTGGATGTACGCAAACCAGGTGAAGTAGAAACTTGCCATATGGAAGGAAGTCAACATATAGCGTTAGATACATTAAGTAATCGATTAAATGAGTTGCCCGATACAAACTTCTACATTCACTGTGCTGGTGGTTATAGAAGTGTAATAGCAAGTTCTCTTTTAAAGAATAGAGGAGTGCATAACTTTACAAATGTTTCGGAAGGAATGAAAGCTATAAAAAACGCAGGGGCTAATGTAGTAGAGAATGCTTGTACAGCATAAGATGTTTAAAGAACAAGCTCCGTTAGGAACCTATAGGAGCTTGTAGTTGGATAGTGATAGAACGGCTTGATACGAAATAATGTCAAGCCGTTTTTTCTATTTAATTTTCTAATTTATATAGTCGAGTAGGTCGATATTTACTCTCAAATTCAAATTCCTTTTTTACCTCACCGTTTCTATCTACAGAATATACCCCATTAGGTAAATTTCCTTCTGCATTGGCAGTAGCGATAAATAATTTATCGTCAATAATATTGAAAATATTGATACGAGGGGATGGGTTAGAAGTAGGCATATCTAATTCTCGATATTGATCAGGAGTAGCAGGATCAAATTCATAAACCTTCATCTCTAATCCATTTTGAGTTTCTATCTCTACACTAGATGTAAATAAATAAGGTTGGGTAGATACGTGAAGATATAGTTTGTTATTGTACGAGATAATAGATTGTACAATGCGTTCTTCACCAAATAATCCTTCTATGTCAATTTCCCAGTCTTCATCAAACTCTGTTTCACCAGATTTTATACGAAATACCTTAGATGGGAATGGTTCGTAAAATTGATTCCAACCCCAAGAGCTAAAGTATAAATTTCCTTGCTCGTCTTTAGTTGTTGGGTTGTTTTCTGATACATAGAAACCTACATTTTTCACTCCTTCGTAAGATATGATTTTCTCAAAACTTAAAGTAGGTATGTCGATCACTGCTAAGTAAAAGTTGTCTTCCTCTTCACTTATAAGGTTAAAGTCTACCATTTCTAAAAAAGCAACACTTACATAAAGTTTATCACCTACATAGTCCAATACAAAAGATCCAGTACGTACAAGATTGTCTCCATGTTCATCTTCAAATACTGCATCAGGTCTAAATGCTTCGATGTATGGACGTAAATCTATTTGATCTAATAGTTGCATGGTGGTTGGGTCAAACATCTGAATGGTTTGTCCGCCTACCGATTCGTTAAAAAAGAAAGCTTTATGCTCATCTACAATGGCTAATTTTCTGGCAGGATAAAGGTTGTCTTTTCCTACAAATATTTCATTATCTATAAATATTCTGTCTGATGTATTTTGCGTTAAACGAAACAATCCAGGAGTAGAAGAGAAACCTTTCTTGTCCTTTGCCATGCTAAATATAAAATTCTTAAAATGATGATGCCCCGAAGATGTAGATGGATCGGAGTTGATAAACATATGATTGTCTTTTATTAAATCATACTTTTCATTTGGATCTACATCATTCAATTCAAAACTAAAAAATCTAGTAATGTCGGCGGTAGAAGCATCTTCGGTGGCTAGAACATAGCTATTCCTAGAGAAATCTACCTTTGGTTCCGAATTCTCATCCTCTACATTATCGAGTGTACACGATATAGTGCACAACGATAAAATCAAAATTCCAATGCTATATAAATAAGAATACTTCATGATCTAAAAACTATAGGTTACTTTAAGTCGGAAGTTTCTTCCTGGACTCTGCATTTTAAATTCGTTATAAATCTCCTCGTCAAAAATGTTTTTCAGTTCAGCACTAAAAGCTACGCTTTGATTTTCTTTTAAATCTCTAACGTAAACAATCCCAATATTGTTGAGGTGCTGTACAGGAATTATACGACTTGTATTAATCTTGGATGTACCCCAAAGACCTAAGAATCCATCAGGCTCAAATTGTTTTTCTATAAAATCTAAATAGTATTGGTGTACGTATGAATAATCCCAAAAGAAGGAAAAATCGGTAGTTAGATTTAATAGATTTTTTAAGTTGTATGATGCACTTACGTTTGCATAGTAAAAAGGCATGTTAGACACTCGTGCGTTTTTGTAATGCTGATTTAACCTAGGATTGTCCTTAGAGGATTCTAATCGGAAGTCATTCCAAGTAAGGTTTCCAGTTAGGAATAAATCTTCTATTGGTTCATAATTCACCTCGAATTCCACACCTAAACCACGAACATGATCTAGGTTTAAATATGTAGCCTGGTATTGATTTAAATCTTTAAGACGAATTAAATCTTTGGTATCACGATAGTAGGTGTTTATCTCAAAGCTATATTTTTTTCCTACACGTGTATATCCTAAGTTGATGTTCTTGCTGCGTTCTGGTACAAGATTGTAATTTGCAACTATAAAGCTGTTGTCGCCAAATAATTCTTGTTGCTCTGGTAATCTGTAAGTGTTTTCGTAAGATAAGCGTACGTAGTTTTTGTCATTAAAATTGTATTTTAATGCTTGCGATAGGCTTACACCAGTTTTTTCAATTTTAGCTTGGTCTGCAGCAGATTCCATAGGGTTGTCAGAGCTTTCATATCGTCCAGATAAATGGCTATATAGATACTTAGCTTGTGTGTTGGACTCTAATTTTCTATCAAAAAACTGACTATTTAATGCAAAACTAGTAATTAGCTTATTATAGGTAGTTCCATCTGGGTTTAACTCATCCAAATTAGATTGACGATTGTAATTACTGAATACTGTATTGCTTTCTAGTTGAAAATTATCGTTCAGTAGATAATTTAAATTAGTACGCGAAATAAATTGCTCTAATTCATTACCCATATATCCATCCTTAAGCAAAAGACTTCCCATTTCTGAACTAGAATGTGTAGGATGGGCATTTCCATTCCAATCGTAGAACACATCTTTGGCTTTGTCAAACAATTCAAAGTTTAGTCTGCTATATACTAAGAACTGATTAATGCTTAAGTGATTATCAAAAAAGTATTTCTTGTATTTAATCGAAGGGATAAAGTTCCCTTTTTCTTTTCTATGTACTTCTCCAAAAGGTCTAGAACGAGAGTAAGAATCGTTTTGAATATCTCTACTAAGACTATATGAGTTTACTTTAAACTCTATTAAATCAGCCCATGATAAATCTCTACCTTGTGCAAAAAACTCTAAAGAAGTTTGCTCAAAGTTATTGTGGAATAGTTTGGCACGAATGTATTTTGTTTGTCCAGTTTCAGGATTTAATAATGGGAGATTATTTACTTTATAATTATTGTCGGAGTGGTTGTAAAAACTATTGGTACCCACGAAAAAGTGGTCGTTAATCTTGATGTTTGCATTTACTGTAGCAATATGAGTGTTATAAGAACCCGTTTCGTATGAGATACTTCCAGTGGTTTCATTACTACTATTAGGAACAATATTGATAGCGCTTCCTAACGCATCTACACCAATCTTGGTGGGTAATACTCCTTTATATACTTCCACTCGTCCTACCGCGTTTGTCGGTACTTTTGTTAAACCATAGTTAGAACCTAAATAATCGATAGGAATGTCGTCATATAAAAACTTCACTGCGTTTCCAGCAAATCCCCCTACAATAATATTACTTGCCGAACCTAATCCTCCAACATTTCTAATTTTTACTCCAGGCGCCCTATTAACTAAATCTTCTACAGAGTTGGCACGATGAATATTACCTTCTAGAGTTACTATATCGGCTTTTATAGCGTTATTTTTTAACTTCTCACTTGTTCTAACTGTTTCGAGTTTGATTTCGTCAAGTGAAAACTCCATAGAGCCGATACTAATTGCAATTTGGTCAGCATTTTTATTTCGTAAATCTACATATACGGGGTCGAATGTTTGATTCTCATAGGTAGCCAGTATAGTATAGGCTCTATTTGGCAAATCCGTAAATTCAAATTTTCCGTCTTGTGTAGAAAATTGAGTTTTATTTAATTCTACTAGTTGAATTTCTACTCCTTCCACAGGTTTGCCCGAGGCATTGGTTGTCTCACCAGTTATTTTCGCAGAGTTTTGTGCATAACTGATGTAAGGAAGAATTAGGCAACAAAATGCCAAAATAAAACGCATCATAGTATTCATTTCTTAAATAAAATAGGACAAGTAACAACAATTAAATAGGTGACGAATCTTTAATTTAAATGGTTATCTAATTATATTTTGCCCATTATTTTCATTTTCTAGACGATTCTTTGGCTAGAAAGGCTGCAAAGTTACTATTATTATTTTGAAGTAGATTAATTCTAGATAGTGAAGTTGGTAATTTGCTAAAAAGACATTGGCACCCTTCCGAGTGCCAATGTAGTATGTGGTTAAAAAAACAAATAATTATATTGGCAGTCTTTTAGCCTAATAGACCACAAGCTTCTTTGTCTTCTCCGTTTTCTGTAAGTTCTGGTTTAACAGTGTCGTCTACCGATTCTGTTTTTACTAATTTGAAAGTACCTGTAGACCCTAAGTACATTTCTGCATCAAAAGTTAGAACCCACTCTCCATCTACTTTTTCTATTTGAATGTTTTCTGGAGCAATACTCATGTCATATGGAGGATAGTTAGGGTTGGTTTGGATTAATACGAAAGAATCAATGTCTCCTTCCCATTTCCAAATAGACTCTTCTCCGTCTTCTAATTCATTTGTACCAAATTTGTCATCGTATGCAACAAAAATAAAGTTTCCGTCTTCTCTAAATTCATAACCAGAGATATACTCCATAAAGCAAAAATCTGATTTGTAAGCTGGGTGTGCATCTTCTTCAATGTGACTGAAGTCTACTGTTTCTAGTTGCCATGAACCTACTAATGTAGTTTGTTCATCATCAATTATAGGTGAATCATCATCGCTAGAGCAAGAATAACCTAATAATGCAATGGCTACAGAACAGAATAATAAAATGCTTTTTTTCATGATATGTATGTTTTGTGTTTTGTACTGGTGCAAATATAATAGGTCATTTAGACTATATAGATCCAACTTGAATTAAAAAGTATCGCTAAACGTATTAAAAATACTATTAGAAGAATTATAATGTAAATAGCTAATTACAATAAGGTGAGGAGGTGTTTTTCTGTTATTGTATGTAAATTCCTTTAAGTTTTATAATAAGAAAATAGCGTTAAAAGTATAATTGTGTGTCATTTTGATATAAAAGCCGATTTACGAAACCTTTCTTGAATGCATCTATCTTATTTTGAAAGTTTTGTATCTTTGCAAATTGAAATTTAAAAATAATTTTTTCACACTAAAACAAGTATAGCATGCAACTGTACAACAAACTAAGTGCGGAAGAAAGGGCTTCATTATTGGAAGAAGCTGGCGAAGATCGTCTTACACTTTCTTTCTATCAGTATTTTCACATCGGGAATCCTCAACTATTCAGAAATCATTTATTCATTGCTTGGGACCAAATGGAAGTCTTAGGACGTATCTACGTGGCACACGAAGGGATAAACGCACAGCTTTCCTTACCAGCAAAACGTTTTGAGGAATTCAAAGCTTTTTTAGATAATATTCCAGCATTGGAAAATGTTCGCTTGAATATTGCTATAGAACATGATTTAAAATCTTTTTTAAAACTTAAGGTGAAAGTTCGTGATAAGATTGTATCAGATGGACTTAACGACGATACTTTTGATGTAACGAATAAGGGAATTCACGTAGATGCTCAGAAATTTAATGAATTGATTACCGATCCTAATACTGTATTGGTGGATATGCGTAATCATTATGAAAGTGAAATAGGTCATTTTAAAGGAGCAGTAACACCAGATGTAGATACTTTCCGTGATTCATTGCCAATTATTGAAGAACAGCTTAAAGATCATAAGGAAGATAAAAACTTAGTGATGTACTGTACTGGCGGTATTCGTTGCGAAAAGGCAAGTGCTTATTATAAACATCGTGGTTTTAAAAATGTATACCAATTAGAAGGTGGGATTATAGAATATGCTCGTCAAGTAGAACAAAAAGGATTAGATAACCTTTTTATTGGTAAAAACTTTGTTTTTGATCATAGACGTGCAGAACGAATTAGTGAAGATGTTATCGCGCAGTGTCATCAATGTGGGGAGCCATGTGATACACATGTAAACTGTGCAAATGAAGCATGTCATTTATTGTTCATTCAATGTCCTTCTTGCGCCGAGAAAATGGAAAACTGTTGTTCGGATGCATGTGTGGAAATAACCAAATTACCATACGAAGAACAAAAACGTTTAAGGAGAGGAAAGCGTAATAGCAATAAAATCTTTAAAAAAGGTCGTTCAGAAGTATTAAAGTTTAAGCGATAAGAATAAAAATTACAGATTTGATAGAAATAATGGAAGAAACATATCTGTGTTTGTATTCCTAAGATTCTGTAAAAACTAGGAGTACAGCCACTTATTAAAAATATTTATCTGTATCTTTACTTCTTATTATACAAGTTTAATTTTCGACTTACTCCCTCCTAGCGAGGGAGTAAGCATTATATAGATATAAAATATGGGCTGTACAAGTTGTGCATCAGGCACCGGTGGCCAACCAAGAGGGTGTAAAAACAACGGAACATGCGGAACGGATGGATGTAATAAGTTAACCGTATTCGACTGGTTGTCTAATATGTCCTTACCCGCTGAGATAGAACCATTTAATGCTGTGGAAGTTCGTTTTAAAAATGGACGAAAGCATTTCTACCAAACCCATCCCGAATTTACAGTGGTGATAGGAGATGTTGTGGTTACCGAAGCAGAGAATGGACATGATGTTGGTATTGTAACTCTTACAGGAGAATTAGTAAGAGTGCAAATGCAAAAAAAGAAGGAAGATTTAGACACTACTAAGCTTCCAAAGTTATATAGAAAAGCTACTCAAAAAGATGTAGATTATTGGCAATCCTTGCGTGAAAAAGAAGCGGAAGTACAGAAGCGTTCTAGAGAAATAGCTATGCATCTAGGTCTTGAGATGAAAATTTCTGACGTAGAGTATCAAGGGGATGGTTCTAAGGTTACGTTTTATTATACGGCCGAAGGACGTGTAGATTTCCGTCAGCTAATTAAAGATTTGGCTAGAGCATTTCACACGCGTATAGAGATGAAACAAATTGGTTTCCGTCAGGAAGCTGCACGTCTAGGCGGAATAGGTTCTTGTGGTCGTGAACTTTGTTGCTCTACCTGGTTAACCGATTTTAGATCGGTTTCTACTTCAGCAGCACGTTATCAGCAATTAGCATTAAACCCGCAAAAGCTTGCAGGACAATGTGGTAAGCTTAAGTGTTGCTTAAACTATGAATTAGATGTATATCTAGAATCGTTAGATAGTTTTCCGAAACTCGACACTAAAATTAAAACGGAAAATGGATTGGCAATGTGTCAAAAAATTGATGTTTTCCGCAATTTAATGTGGTATTCCTACGTTGAGAATGGAATGAAATGGTATGAAATTACCGTGGAGAAGGTCAAAGAAATGATCGAAAAAAACAATAAAGGAGAACTAATCAAAGCATTAGAAGATTATGCCGAAGAAGAAGACTTGGGCGATGAAGTACTATTTAGCGATGCTACTAGTCAAGATAGCTTAACTCGCTTCGATGCTCCAAAGAAAACAAGTAAAAACCGTCGTTCTCGATCTAGAAAAAAACAGGGAAAAAAGCGTGATAACGAAAAAGCTACTTCTAAGCAAGGAGCTTCAAACAAGAATCCTCAAGTTAAGAATAAGAAACGAAATAAAGGCAAAAGAAGAAATCCAAATTCCAAATAAAATGCATAAAACGCTATTACTTTGTTGTATACTTATAATGACTTTCGCATGCTCCGAAAATAAAACTGTGTATGGCGATATCCAATCGGTAGGTGATGCATGGGCAAAAGATAATGTAGTTTCTTTTGAACTTCCCGAGCTAGATACCTTGCAAGCATACAACGTATATTTAAACTTGCGTAACAACCATCAGTATTCTTACAACAATATATTTGTAATTGTAAGTTTGGAATATCCAAACGGTAAACAAGAAGTAGATACTTTGGAATATCGTATGGCATATCCTAATGGAGAATGGATGGGAGAAGGAATAGGAAGCATAAAAGAAAATGTTCTTTGGTACAAAGAGAACTTTAAGTTTGAGGAAGAAGGAAAATATAAATTAAGTATAGAACAAGCCGTTAGAAAAAACGGACAGATAGATGGTGATGCCAAATTAAAAGGTATTACCGATGTTGGATTTAGTATAGAACGCGCGAATAACGAGTAGGATTAACTATTTGACGATGAAAACGAAAAAGAAACAAAACGAGAAAAAAGGCTTTGGTAAATATATCCTATGGTTTTGGATGGTTTTTGCCGCAGGAATATTAGGAGCTATTGGGATTTTCCTTTTGATATCTTGGGGAGTATTTGGGAAACTACCTGACGAAACCAGTTTAGAAAACCCAGAGAAAAACTTAGCAACTTCCATTGTATCATCAGATGGAGTTACCATAGGTAAATTCTATAAAGAAAATAGAACTCCAGTAAAGTATGAAGATTTATCTCCACACTTAATCGATGCATTAACTGCGACAGAAGATATTCGTTTTCATAAACACTCTGGTATAGATGCTCGAGGTACTTTACGTGCTATTGTTTACATGTCTTCTAAAGGGGGAGCGAGTACAATTACTCAACAATTAGCCAAGATGTATTTTACCGAAGATGTGTCCCGTAAATTACCACAGCGTATTTTACAAAAGCTTAAAGAATGGGTTATTGCAATTCGTCTAGAACGTCGTTATACTAAAGAGGAGATTATGACAATGTACTTTAACGAGTACGATTTTGTAAACCAAGCCGTTGGAATCGAATCTGCAGCGCATATTTACTTTGATAAAAGTCCATCCGAGCTTACTATAGATGAATCTGCAGTATTGGTTGGAATGTTTGTAAATGCTTCGCTTTATAATCCTATTCGAAATCCTGAGGGAGTAACCAATCGTAGAAATGTAGTTCTTAATCAGATGCACAAGTACAAGTTCATCGATAAAGAAACGCTCGATTCTTTAAAGCAAAAACCTTTAGAAATTGTATTTACTCCTCAAGGTCATGATGAGGGGATTGCAACTTACTTCCGTGAGTATGTACGTTCTTTTATGGGAGATTGGATTAAAGCCAATCCAAAAAGTGATGGAGAACGATATGATATGTATAGCGATGGACTAAAAATATATGTTACTATAGATTCCAAAATGCAAGAATATGCAGAGAATGCTATCGATCAACACATGCGTAATCTGCAAAAACAATTTGATTTACAAAATAAGAATAATAAAACTGCTCCTTTCAGAGATTTAACCGAAGCAGAAACCGAAGGGATTATAAATTCTTCCATGCGTCGAAGCGAACGCTGGAGAGAAATGAAGGCAAGAGGAATTAGCGAAGAAGAAATTATCGAATCTTTCCATAAAGAAACGCGTATGCGTATTTTCTCTTGGGGAGGAGATATCGATACTCTAATGAAACCTATTGACTCTATTCGTTATTACAAATCTTTCTTACAAGCTTCTATGATGTCTATGACTCCACAAACTGGAGAGGTTAAAGCATGGGTAGGCGGAATAGATTATAAGCACTTTAAATACGATATGGTTCGTAGAGGAAAACGTCAAGTAGGTTCTACATTTAAGCCATTTGTATATGCTACTGCTATTGATCAAATGCATATGTCGCCTTGCGATACTTTACCAAATACCCTATATACTATTGAAGCTGGTAAATATGGTTTGCTAAAACCTTGGACTCCTAAAAATGCTGGAGATAAATATGGGGGAATGGTTACTTTAAAAAAGGCATTGGCAGAATCTATTAATACTATAACTGCGCGTCTAATGGATCGTGTAGGACCAGTTCCTGTACTGGAATTAATAGAGAAAATGGGAATCGACACACATAATATGCCAGAAACACCTTCTTTAGCTCTCGGAGTTAGTGATATTTCGGTATACGAAATGGTAGGAGCATATAGTGTTCTTGCCAATAAAGGAGTGTATGTACAACCGATTTTAATTGAACGTATAGAAGATAAAAACGGAACCATTTTATTCCAAAATTCTCCTGTAACACGAGATGTAATGAGTGAGGAAACAGCATACGTTACCGTAAAATTAATGGAGGGTGTTACTCGCGATGGTTCTGGAACACGATTACGTCACGATTGGGCTATTAATGCTCCTGTGTATAAAAACGTAATGACAGGTTATCCTTATTCGTTTGACAATGCAATTGCAGGAAAAACGGGAACTACACAAAACCAAAGTGATGGCTGGTTCATGGGAATGGTACCAAATCTGGTTACTGGTGTTTGGGTAGGAGGAGAAGACCGTGCTACACGTTTTCCAAGCCTTACCTATGGACAAGGAGCTACGATGGCTCTACCAATTTGGGGTCTATATATGAAGCAATGTTATGCCGATGAAGACCTTGCCGTTTCTAAGGAAGAGTTTGAACAACCCGAAATACTTACTATCGAAACCGATTGTTCAAAATACAATGCAAACCAAGTGCATGATGAATACGACGATTGGGAAGATGAGTTGGATTTCTAATTTATTAATTACTTCTTAAATCCTTTTTATTTTTTGTATTTTTAGTCAAAAATTAGCGAGACTATGATTACAAAAACAGTAAAAGATGTCCATGAAGCATGTCGCGGCGTACAAGATGGAATGACCATCATGTTCGGTGGATTTGGCTTATGCGGAATTCCCGAAAACGCTATCGCAGAACTGGACCGATTAAATATTCAAAATCTTACCTGTATATCCAATAACGCTGGAGTAGATGACTTTGGCTTAGGCTTATTGCTTAGAAAAAAGCAAATAAAAAAAATGATTGCTTCATATGTAGGCGAAAACGCTGAATTTGAAAGACAAATGCTTGCCGAAGAAATGGAAGTAGAACTTGTACCTCAAGGTACATTAGCACAGCGTTGTCAAGCAGCACAAAGTGGGATTCCAGCTTTCTTTACCCCAGCAGGATATGGAACCGAAGTAGCTGAAGGAAAAGAAACACGTAAATTTGGTGATAAACATTATGTGCTAGAAGAAGCATTCAAAGCAGATTTTTCGTTTGTTAAAGCTTGGAAAGGAGACACAGCAGGAAACCTTATTTTTAAAGGAACCGCTCGTAACTTTAACCCGGTAATGTGTGGTGCAGCAAAGATTACAGTCGCTGAGGTAGAAGAATTGGTTCCTGCGGGAGAGTTAGATCCCAACCAAATTCATATTCCTGGAATTTTCGTTCAACGCATATTCCAAGGAGAGAAATTTGAAAAGAGAATTGAACAATTAACCGTTAGAAAAAAATAAAATGGCACTTACCAAAGAACAAATAGCACAACGTATCGCTAAAGAAGTAAAAGATGGCTATTACGTAAACTTGGGAATAGGTATTCCTACCTTAGTGGCCAATTATGTACGTGATGATATTGAAGTAGATTTCCAAAGTGAAAATGGAATTTTAGGAATGGGACCTTTCCCATACGAAGGCCAAGAAGATGCCGATTTAATCAACGCAGGAAAACAAACCATTACTTCTTTACCAGGAGCCTCATTTTTTGACTCTGCTATGAGCTTTTCTATGATTAGAGGACAACACGTAGACCTAACCATTTTAGGAGCAATGGAAGTAGCTCAAAATGGTGATATTGCCAATTGGAAGATTCCAGGTAAAATGGTGAAAGGTATGGGAGGTGCAATGGATTTAGTTTCCTCTGCAGAAAATATTATTGTTGCAATGATGCATACCAATCGCGCTGGACAATCTAAATTACTTAAAGAATGTAGTTTACCACTAACAGGTGTAAAATGTGTGAAGAAAATTGTAACCGATTTATGTGTGTTAGAAATTGTTGACGGAAAATTTAAACTTTTAGAAAGAGCACCAGGCGTTAGTGTAGATGATATAAAAGCAGCTACCGAAGGAGATTTAATTATAGAAGGAGATATTCCAGAAATGAAAATTTAAACCAAAAATATTTCGTTAATATATAAAATGCACGAGTTTTACTCGTGCATTTTTATTTTTTTAATAGAAAATAAATATTAGATGTAACAAAATTGTAATATAGAATACTGATAGTGGTAAATGAATAAGTAACATCCATATTTTAAAACTTCATGAAAACCTTCTATAAGATTTTATTCGCGATCCTCTTTATTTTATCTACCTCTACATTTGCACAAGAAAAATATACTGTAAAAGGAGTAGTAAAAGATTCTACAGAAGCTGTAGCCTTTGCAAATGTTGTACTATATAATGTTAATGGAGAGCTTGTAACTGGTATTACAACAGATTTAGATGGGGCGTTTACGATATCTGCAGAAGAAGGGAAATATGAACTACTGGTAAGCTTCATTGGCTATACCGAATGGAAGAAGGAGATTCGACTAGAACAATCTATAGACTTAGAAACTATTGTCTTGCAAAAAGATGCCAATGTATTGGATGAATTAGCAATCCAAGGGCGAGAAAAATTATTCGAACGTAAAGTGGACCGTCTGGTTTTTAATGTAGAAAACTCAATTTCTGCAAGTGGGGGAGATGTTATTGATTTACTTAAATCTACTCCAGGAGTACAAGTACAATCCGATGGGATAGGACTTATTGGAAAATCAGGTGTAAAAGTATATATAGATGACAGAGAAATGCATTTATCTGGGGATAACTTAATGAGTTATTTACAATCTATCTCTGCAGATGATATAGAGAGTATTGAAGTAATTACTACGCCGCCAGCACGATACGAAGCCGAAGGAAATAGTGGTGTAATTAATATTCGATATAAAAAGAAACATAAAAATGCATGGAGCAACAATATGCGAACTACCTATAGGCATTCTGGATTTGGAGCTTTGAATGTTGGGAATACCTTTAATTACGACAAGAATAAATTGTCTTTTAGCGTTTCTGGAGATGTCAATAAAGGTAGTGAGGAATCTATGGTAGATACAGAAATAGATTATCCAGACGAATTATGGATGTCTGAAAATATAATAAAGCACGACAAAGATTATTACAACTTTCGCGGAGATGTAAATTATGATTTATCAGATAATGCAAATATTGGAGCACTAGTATTATGGAATCAATCTAGACCTGATAACGATGACGAAAATTTATTCTCTATTTATAATAACGAGAGTTTAATCCGTACAATGGAAAATAAGGGTTTTGTAACTGAAAAAGACAATGTGTTTTCGGCAAATGTAAACTATCGTCAAATATTAGATAGTACAGGAACAAACTTTATAATTAACTTAGATTATTTTAATTACACAGAATCCAAATCCAATAATTTCCATTCTAAAACCCTAGATAATGACGGAAATTTACTCTCGGAATTAATTGCTGATAATAATGGTGATGTAAACATCGATAATTTCTCAGCTAAAATAGACTTCGAATTACCTACAGACTTTGCGAATTTTGGTTTTGGAGCAAAATCTACTTTTACTAAAACAAAAAGTGATAATGCGTTTTACGATATTACTTCTGGAACCCCTGTTCTAGATGAAAATCAATCAGATATTTTTACTTATGAAGAAAATATTCATGCATTGTATGCCGAAGCTTCTAAAAACTTAGGAAGTAAATGGCAATTTAAATTAGGTTTACGCTATGAATTTACAAAAGCACAAGGTAAAACGGCATCCTCAGATGAGGAAGTGAAATTCGATTATCATAAACTATTTCCTACCGCACATACATTGTACTTAATCGATGAATCTAACTTTTTAAGTTTTAGTTATAGTCGTCGTATTAACCGCCCTTCTTATTGGTATCTTAATCCATTCCGTTGGTATTTAAATGAGAATTCTTATGTGGAGGGAAATCCATTCTTACAACCTTCGTTTAATGATAATATAGATTTGACTTATGGACATAAGCAAAAGTGGTTTACTTCCTTGTTCTTGCAATTCCAAACCAAAGGATATAGTCAAATCCCAATGGTAGATTCCGACACGCATGTTCAGATTATGAGTTATAAAAATGCTTTTAAAACACTAGCATACGGACTATCGGAGTCTTATACCTTTACTTCTATTTCTTGGTTGGAAAGCAACTTGCAATTAAGCTTATACAGATCCAAAACTAGTGTGTATCCAGAATACAAAGATTCCTTAATAGTGCATGACGGATTTGCTGCGAGTCTCTACATTGGAAATAACATTCAGTTTAATGAAAAGAAAACGATACTTGGAGAGTTAAATTATAGTTATACCACTCCTACAAAACAAGGTGTATATAAAAGTGAAGGATTTGGTGGTTTGAATGTCGGAATGAAGTTTTTGTTACTGGATAAAGATTTAGAGCTTGCTTTGAATGTCGAAGATATTTTAGATTCAAATAAAATGAATGTAACTGCTCATAATAACAATGTAAGACAGAAGTTTCATATATATAACCACAGCCCAAGATTTAGAGTAAGTTTACGATATAAGTTTGGAAATAAAAAAATAGGTACGTTAAAACAAGAATTTGGAAACGAAGAAGAACGTAACAGATTGTAAAAGAATTTTGTAGCTTTAGTAATTAAAAGCTCTAGGTTATGAAAAATTCAATTTGTCTGTTGTTCAGTTTGTTGTTGACTTATTCTGGAATAGCACAAGAAATAATGGGTGCTTGGGAAATAACCCAAGATAATTCGATTAAAACGGTATTGACTTTCACCGATGGCTATTTTGTTCGTACTACGTATAATTCTGAAAATGGTGAATTTATAGGTACTAGCGGTGGTGCTTGGGAGTTGCAAAACAATCAGCTTACAGAGATAATAGAATTCGACTCTAATGATGCCCATCGAATAGGAAACGAAGAAACTTATGTAATTACGATAACCGATGAAACCCTTGCATTTAAAGACACGGATATAATTCTAAAAAGAATAGACAACGGCACACCTGGCGATCTTAATGGTGCGTGGTTGATGTCGGCTAGAGTGATGGAAGGAAAAATTCAAAATAGAGATATGGATAATCCGCGGAAAACGATGAAGATACTTTCTGGAACGCTTTTTCAATGGATAGCCTACAATACCGAAACCAAAGAGTTTATGGCTACAGGTGGAGGAACTTATACAACAGTAAATGGGAAATATACCGAAAACATCCAATTCTTCTCTAAAGACCCTTCTAGAGTAGGAATGGAATTAGAATTCATTTATGGTATTACAGAGGATGGCGATTGGCATCATAGGGGGCGCTCTACCAAAGGGGATCCAATAGATGAAATATGGAGTTTAAGACCTTAAAAAGTTTTATTCATAAAATTAAAGTTAGTTATGATAATGATTACTAGGATGTCATTATAATATTAGAGATTATTTTTCGCGTATTCTTTTATAAATTTTTATTCCAAGCATTAGAGAAATGGATAGAGTCAACAATCCTATTACTCCATAAATCCAATCAAAGCTGTTTTTTAAAATCACCAAAAACACGACCGAGAACAAAATTAACGTAGGTATTTCATTGAATAATCGCATAAAGTTACTTGAATAGATAAAATCTTTTTGTTGTAAGCGATTGTATACTCTATGGCTGTACAAATGATAACCAATTAGAGACACTACAAATCCTAATTTTAAAAGCATCCAATTTTGGCTGAGTAATGCAGGGTTTAAGACGAGTAGGCTAATTCCAAAAGTGGTGGCAAGAATCATAGAAGGCCAAGTTATAATCGTCCACAATCGTTTTGTCATTAACGCTAATTGATCTGTTAGAATTCTTCTTTCCTCTAAGTTAGGTTTTTCATTACTTTCTATTTGATATATAAAAAGTCTTACCACATAAAACAATCCAGCAAACCAGGTTATGACAAAAATGATATGAAGCGATTTTACGTATAAATACATTCTAATGAGATCTTAAATAAATGAATGAAATACTTGAATTATTCAAATATTATTTTGTCTGGCAATTTACTTAGTCTCCTTATTTATAAAAAATCTAAAATGCGTTTTAGTGCGTATCACGTAGAAAATGAGTCCTTAAGGGTTATTAGTTACATTTTCTAAGCTATAGGTTTGCATTATTCACAAAAGAATAATTTGCAAATAGAATAAGAAAATGAAAAAATTCTATGTCATAGGATTAAATTATAAGAAAGCCGATGCAGAAATAAGAGGACTTTTTAGTGTAGATGAAAAAGCCAAAACAGCAATAATGTTAGAGGCAAAAAACATAGGCATTTCTTCTTTAAGCATTTTATCTACTTGTAATCGAACGGAATTATATGGTTTCGCCGATCATCCTTTTCAATTAATCAAATTGCTATGTAAATATACGAAAGGGAGCATTGAAGAATTTGAAAAAGTCGCTTATATCTACAAAGGAAATGATACAGTAAATCATCTATTTAAAGTAGGTACTGGTTTAGACAGTCAAGTACTTGGTGATTTCGAAATTATCAGTCAATTACGTAAAAGTTTTGATCAAGCAAAGGAAGAAAACATGCTCAACTCCTATATGGAGCGTTTAATGAATTCCGTAGT
Source organism: Bacteroidota bacterium (assembly GCA_021793135.1). Taxonomy (GTDB): domain Bacteria; phylum Bacteroidota; class Bacteroidia; order Flavobacteriales; family Flavobacteriaceae; genus JAJYTI01. Next base: position 5,133 of record JAJYTI010000003.1, on the reverse strand, counting down.
TCAAGCGAGTAAAAAAATAAAAACACAAACCACTATTTCTACAGGTGCTACTTCTGTAAGTTATGCCTCGGTGCAATATATTAAAAACACTATTCCAGATTTTGGAAGGAAAAATATTTTGCTTTTTGGAACGGGAGAAATTGGCAGAAATACAGTGGAAAACCTTTTAAAACACACACAAAATAAACGTATTACTTTAATCAATCGAACCCAAATTAATGCAGAAACTGTTGCTAGTAAATACGATTTAATAGTAAAGGGTTTTGAAGAATTAGAATCAGAAATTGCACAAGCAGATATTTTAATTGTAGCAACAGGAGCACCAATCCCAACCGTCACTAAGAAGTCTTTACAAAAAGTACATAAACCTCTTTTAGTTATTGATTTATCTATTCCAAAGAATGTATGTGACGAGGTGGTTGAGAACAATTGGGTTCAAAAAATTCATTTGGATGAATTATCCCAAATCATAGAAGAAACCTATTATGAGAGAGAAGCACAAATTCCAGAAGCAATTGAAATTATTGAAGAAGTGAAGCAGGAATTTGATGCATGGGTTAATACGCGACAATTTGTTCCAACTATTCAAATGCTAAAAGAGAAGTTGAATGATATTAAGAGCAACGAAATCAATTATCAATCGAAGAAATTAATTGACTTTAATGCCGAGCATGCCGAAATATTAAGCAATCGAATGATTAATAAAATCATCACCTGTTTTGTAACATACTTTAAATCGGATGAGGTTTCTATAGAAGATGGGTTAGAGATGATTACAGAGGTGTTTCAATTAGAAAAAACAGCACATGAGTAAGATAATTCGTATTGGAACTCGTGATAGTCAATTGGCAATGTGGCAAGCGACTATGGTTCAACAAAAATTAGAGAAACTAGGTTATACAACACAGCTGGTACCTGTAAAATCTATTGGGGATTTACAGTTAGACAAACCGTTATATGAAATGGGAATTGTGGGAGTTTTTACCAAAACATTAGATGTAGCACTGCTGCAAGATGAAATTGATATTGCAGTCCACAGTATGAAAGATGTACCTACTAAATTACCAAAAGGCATTATTCAAACAGCGGTTCTAGAACGAGGAGCTACTACTGATGTATTAGTGTTTAAAAAGGGATTTGATGTTACAAAAAACTGTGTAATCGCTACCAGTAGCCTTAGAAGAAAAACCCAATGGTTGAATCGTTATCCTCACCACCAAATTGTTTCGTTGCGTGGAAATGTCATCACCCGATTAGAGAAACTACAAACTAATAATTGGGATGGAGCCATTTTTGCCAAAACTGGACTTGAACGTATTGGTTATTTACCTGATAATCATATGGAAATACACTGGATGTTACCTGCACCTGCACAAGGTGCTGTGATGGTTGTAGCTCAGGAAAATAATACGCATGCTATTGAGGCTACCAAAAAAATAAATCATGAAAATACGTTCTTTACGACCTATGTAGAGCGTATGTTTTTACGAAGTTTAGAAGGAGGTTGTATTGCGCCCATTGGGGCACTAGCACACATTCAAGATGGTGAGATTCATATGGAAGGAAACTTACTTTCTCTAGATGGGAAAGAAGTATTAAAAGTTCAGATGAGTGCTCCATTATCAGAATATGCACGATTAGGACAAACAGCAGCAGAGGATATTCTGAATCGTAATGGAAGAAAAATGATGAAAGAAATTCGAAAATTCACCGAAAGAACTATAAAATAAATATGCAGGTTTTATCCACTAAAATTCTTTCTAAGGCTCAAAAGTCTTTCTTCGACGGTACGGATATTAAACTGTATCATCATGATTTTATTCAAATCCTGGCGAAAGATTTTAGTTTTCCAAATACCTTAGAACACTGCATATTCACCAGTCAAAACACGGTTCGAATATTCGTTGAAAAAGCCAATGAATTAGGTGTAAATCTAAAGTCGATAAAAGCCTATTGTGTTGGAGTAAAAACAGCACAATTATTAAAATCTCACGGAATTGACTTGGTATATCCAACGGATTACGCGTCAGATTTAGCAGAGTATCTTATTGCGAATCATTCAAAGTTACATTTTACATTTTTTTGTGGAAATATGCGTTTAGATACCTTGCCTTTAGCTTTCTACCAAAACAAAATATCCTATACCGAAATACAACTCTATGAGGTTCAGTTAACTTCTATAAAGTTTACTAATAATTGGAATGCGGTGTTGTTTTTCAGTCCGTCTGGTGTGGAGAGTTTTTTACAACAAAATATGTTATCAAAAGACACGACTGCAGTATGTATTGGAACCACAACTGCTTCAGCCGTAAATCGGTTTACAGAAAACATTAAAATTTCAACGGAAACCACCGTAGAAAGCGTGTTGCAAAAAACGCGAGAGATAGTATATGCACAAGGTTGCAGCAATAAAAAATTATAAAGTTTACACTAAATATTATGATTAAGAACGATTTGTTTTTACGAGCTCTAAAAGGTGAGACAGTTTCACGTCCGCCAGTATGGATGATGCGACAAGCAGGAAGATATCTTCCAGAGTTTATGGAAATTAGAGAAAAATACGACTTCTTTACTCGTTGTCAAACTCCTGAATTAGCTAGTGAGATTACTGTACAGCCGATTAGAAGATATGGAATGGATGCGGCAATTTTATTCAGTGATATTCTAGTTGTGCCTCAAGCTATGAATATTGAGGTACAAATGAAGGCAGGAAAAGGTCCTTGGGTTCCAAATCCTATTCGAAATACAAAAGATTTAGAGCGAGTTATTGTGCCAGATATTGATGAGTCGCTAGGTTATGTTATGGATGCCATTACCATGACTAAGGAAAAACTACAAGATGAGGTGCCATTAATTGGATTTGCTGGTAGTCCGTGGACTATTTTGTGTTATGTAGTGGAAGGAGAAGGCTCAAAGAATTTTGCCAAAGCAAAACAATTGTGTTTTAGTCAGCCTGAACTAGCTCATGCATTACTTCAAAAAATAACCGATACCACGATTTCATATTTAAAAGCAAAAATAAAAGCAGGAGTTAATGCTATTCAATTATTCGATAGTTGGGGAGGTTTGCTTTCGCCGGAGGATTACCAAACCTTTAGTTGGCAGTATTTACAACAAATAATCGATGCAATAAAAAATGAATCACCTGTAATTGTATTTGGAAAGGGCTGTTGGTATGCACTTGATACTATGGCGAAAAGTGGTGCGTCTGCTATAGGAGTAGATTGGACTATTACACCACAAATGGCAAGAAAACTAAGCGGAAATAACATTACCCTTCAAGGGAACTTTGATCCTACGCGTTTATATAGTTCACCAGCTACTATAAAACAAATGGTAAAAGAGATGATTGATGCATTTGGCAAGGATAAATACATTGTCAACTTAGGACACGGAATTTTACCCAATATTCCTCTTGAGAATGCAGCAGCATTTATTGAGGCAGTGAAAGAATATAAAGTCGATTAAAAGAAATAAAAAATGAGAGAAAAGTTTACAGCTTATATTCGGCAGCTACAAGATACAATTACGCAGCGTCTAGAATCATTAGATGGAAATGCAACATTCAAGCAAGAACTTTGGGAGCGTTCTGGAGGTGGTGGCGGAAGAACACGTGTAATTGAAAATGGGAATGTTTTTGAAAAAGGTGGTGTAAACATAAGTGAAGTTCATGGAGAACTACCAGAAACCATGCAAAACTATTTTGGTGTAAAGGATTCTAAGTTTTTTGCTTGTGGTTTAAGTCTGGTCATTCATCCTAAAAATCCATTTGTTCCTACTGTACACGCAAATTGGCGATACTTTGAATTATATGACGAATCTGGAAAAGTTGTGCAGCAGTGGTTTGGAGGAGGACAAGACCTAACGCCGTATTATTTATTTGAAGAAGACGCCGTACATTTTCACAGCATATGTAAAACAGCTTGTGATAAACACGATAAAAGCTTTTATCCAAAATACAAAAAGCAATGTGATGAGTACTTCTATAACAGTCATCGAGGGGAAGCTAGAGGAGTAGGAGGTTTATTCTTTGATTATTTAAAACCGTATGAAAATAGAACCAATGAACAGTGGTATGATTTTGTTACCGAAGTAGGAAATAGCTTTTTAGACGCTTATGTACCCATCGTAGAAAAAAGAAAAGATATAGAGTATACTAAAGAGCATCGTAATTGGCAGGAAATTAGAAGAGGTCGTTATGTGGAGTTCAACCTTATCCATGATAAAGGAACGCTATTCGGATTAAAAACTAATGGACGAATCGAAAGTATATTAATGAGCCTTCCACCATATGTTCAATGGAGATACGATTACCATCCAGAAAAAAACAGTCCAGAAGAATCATTACTTAACGTTTTAAAAAGCCCCAAAGAGTGGGTATAAAATTTAATACATATGTTTCCAATTAACAGAAATAGAAGACTGCGCGTGTCTTCGGCATTACGTAGCATAGTTAAAGAGACGGTGATAACACCTAATGATTTTATAGTGCCTCTATTTGTGGTAGAAGGGAAAAATTTAAAAGAAGAAATACCTTCTATGCCCGATTATTATCGATTGAGTTTAGATTTACTCGAGAAAGAAGTTAAAGAGCTTTGGAAAATGGGATTAAAATCGGTGTTGTTGTTTGTTAAAGTACCCGATAATTTAAAAGATAATAAAGGGACAGAAGCTTTCAATTCCGATGGATTAATGCAGCGTGCCATAAAAACAATTAAAAATACGGTGCCAGAAATGTTTGTAATGACGGATGTAGCAATGGATCCGTATTCGAGTTTAGGGCACGACGGGATAGTAGAGAATGGAATCATTTTAAATGACGCTAGCGTTGACGTGCTAAAGAAAATGGCTTGTAGTCATGCCTCAGCTGGAGCCGATATGGTAGCACCAAGCGATATGATGGATGGGAGAATTTTAAGTATAAGGCAAGCACTAGATGAGATTCATAAGCAAAATGTGGGTATTATGAGTTACAGCGCAAAATATGCTTCTGCATTTTATGGTCCATTTCGAGATGCTTTAGACTCTGCTCCAGTGGATATGGTAGATGTTCCAAAGGATAAGAGTACGTATCAAATGGATCCTGCAAATCGACTTGAAGCGATTAAAGAAACCTTAGATGATATAAACGAA
>JAJYTI010000145.1 GCA_021793135.1 Bacteroidota bacterium | reverse complement strand
GATCTAATACTTAGCATTCTCTTTTTTAATATCTTCATTGAAGTCTCGTTCAAAGTCGATTATTTGCTGTTCATATTGTAAAAGTGTAGGTACATCTTCTAGGAGTGCCTCACGAATTTTTATATCGACCATATTGTATAATTTGGTGCTAAGCTACTAAAGTTTATAGCTTCCTCCAATAGAAAAAATTCCTCTTGTTCCCATTCCAAATTCAAGGAATACTCCAAAGTCTTTCCCATATCGAAATCCGATAGGGTTGATTTGGAATCCAAGAAAGCTTTCAGAATACGAATCTAATCCCGCATATTTTTCGGAACTAAACGTCATTATACCACCAGCTATATTACCATATAGAGTAAAGGTTTGACTTTTGTTAGTATAATAATTTACTCCAAGCACAGCAAGTAGGTTGAGAACATCTGTTTTCCTGCTAAGTCTTGAGATTTCATTTGTGTTGATATTCTCTACTTTTTGCTTATTTGTTATTCGCATAAAATCTACTTCTGCACCTAATGCTATAGTATTATTCATTTTGTACTGGTAACGTAAGCCGAATACTCCGAATCCAGAGTCTTTTCGATCTCCTACTTTTTTGTACTCGGATGTGTCTAATTGTGAAAATAGATTTGAGAAACTGTGAATAATAGTAACAGGAATACCATCACTAATCATAACATCTATTTGATGTTTAGAAGTATCATCTTGAGCAAATAAATGATTGCTCATAAAAAAGGGGAGCGCAAATAATAGGAATAAAATAAATTTACGCATAATGATGTTTTTTATATTTAAGTTAAAAATACTAATAAAAAACAACAAAAGGGTATTTTATTATGTAACTTCTAGTCTTTGACCATCTAATCTTATGAGTATGAAAAGAAGAATGGTGAATCCCCATAAACTGGAACCTCCATAACTTATGAAGGGTAGGGGAATACCTACAGTAGGAAAAATACCGATAACCATTCCAATATTTACCGAATAATGAAAGAAAAATATAGCGGCTACCGAATAGGCATATATTCGTTTAAATTGAGATTTCTGTCTTTCTGCAATGAAAACGATTCGAATGATTAGTATGGTAAAGAGCAATACAACGATAGCTGAACCGACGAACCCCCATTCTTCGCCTACGGTACTAAATATATAATCGGTATGCTGTTCTGGAACAAATTTACCTTTGGTCTGTGTTCCTTGCAACCATCCTTTCCCTCTGAATCCGCCACTCCCTACAGCGATTTCACTTTGATTGGTATTATAACCGATTCCTTTAGTGTCTGTTTCATGGCCAAGCACTATATTGAATCTATCTCTATGGTGTTGTTTAAATACATTTTCAAAAATGTGATTAACCGAGAATGCAAGTATTACCGAAGAAAGGAAGATAATAATGTATTTGCCCATCCTTGGTTTTCGTTTGTATTGCAAGAAATAGATTGTTCCTACAATGAGTAATGAAGCTAAGCTTACCCATACCACTCCAAATAACAGTGTAGTGATAAAGACTACGGTAGCAAATAAGCCTAAGAAAAGATAAATAAAGTGTAATCCTTCGCGATACAATGGAAATATAAATGCTATGTATAGTACAGCCATTCCTGGATCTGGCTGAAATAAGATTAATACCGCAGGCACAAATATTATTGTAAAAGCTCTTATTTGATCTCTAAATGTCTTTAGGTCGGTTTGTAAATCACTTCCAAACTTAGCTAGAGCAAGTGCTGTTGTTGCTTTTGTAAACTCCGCAGGTTGAATACTGAAACTAGCAAACGAATACCACGCCTTTTGTCCTGATATAGTAGTTCCGAACAAGAAAAGTCCCAATAAGGATAGCATGGATACTACATAGATTACACTGGCAAATCGCTCGTAAAATTTAGAATCTATAGCGAGAACGAATGCTATAATAGGTATAGAGAGAATAATCCAAACTAATTGTTTGCCATATATGTTTTGAAAATCAAAAATAGCCCCACCATCTCCTTCGATAGAAGCGGAATATATATTGACCCACCCTATGGCAATTAGAGCAATATAGAGTGCGATAAGTAGCCAATCATATTTAGCTATTTTCTGTAATTTGCTTGACATAATTAGTGATTAATTGTAAATGGTTGTCCACTATACGGTTTTTCGTATTCTTCTTCTAGACTACCATTAAGAATGTATTCCTCAATATCTTTTCTAGTTACTTCGCCATTGACATATTTTTCTATCATCAAGGTGGCAATTCTTGCCGCCCATCTAGACCCCCAATAACCGTTTTCTACTATAACAGCAAGTGCAATCTGTGGATCTTCTACAGGAGCAAATGCAACAAACAGGGAGTGGTCGGTAAGTTGTACCCTTTTACCATCTATACGCGTGGAGTTCTCGGCGGTACCAGTTTTTCCAGCAATTCGAAGCCCTGGCACTTTTAAGAGTCCAATTGATCCTGTTTCATATACACTCTCCATACCTTCAATAACTGCTTCAAAATGCTTTTCATCGATGGTAGTATATAGTTTTTCTGTGTATTCTTTTGGAATAGTATCTACGTCGTGGATGCGTTTAATAACATGTGGTTTATAATACCAACCTCTATTTGCTATAGCTGCGGTGAAGTTTGCCATCTGAATTGGTGTCATGGCAATCTCTCCTTGACCGATAGCATTAGAAATGGTGGTGGTAGCAAACCATCTATATTTAGGATACTGATAATGCCTATTGTAATATTCTGCATCTGGAATATGGCCAGGTCGCCCAATAGGTAAGTCATAACCTAAGAAATCACCAAGACCAAAACTGCTCAGGTGGTTATGCCAAGTGTCCATTCCTTCTTGGGGTGTAACGTGACTTTCAATAGTACGGCGGTATATAGAGCAAAAATAACTATTACAAGAATGAGCAATGGCCGAGCCCATGGATACTGGTGAAGGGTGATGGTGACAACCCAGCGGGCGTTTGCCGCCGTAGTGATATGCTCCTGAGCAACTTATAATTTCGGAACTAGAGATTACACCTTCTTGCAAGCTAATTAATCCAGTAAGCATTTTGAACGGTGATCCTGGAGGGTATTCTCCTTGCAAAGCACGATCAAATAGTGGTTTTGCAATCGTATCATACCAAAGCTTATTGAAGTTTTTAGAACGTTCACGACCCACCAATAATCCTGGGTCGTAACTAGGAGCACTTACCAAAGCTAGTATCTCACCAGTTTTAGGTTCTATTGCTACGATCCCTCCACGCTTATTTACCATTAATTCTTCGCCATACTTTTGAAGCTCAGCATCGATGGTAATAGTTATGTCATGCCCTCGCTCTGGCACGGTATCATAAATACCATCTTTGTAAGGTCCTATAACTTGATTAAAACGGTTTTTTTGTAAATACCGAACTCCTTTTACACCGCGTAAAACTTCTTCATATTGTTTTTCAATTCCTTGAATACCTATTAAATCTCCTGTTTGATAGTAAGAATCACTATTTATCTTTTCTTGGTTTACCTGAGCAATATATCCTAAAACGTTAGCGGCATTTTTAGTTTGATAATCTCTAAGTGCACGTTTTTGAATATAAAAACCTCGAAATTTAGCCATCTTTTCAGCCAAGTAAGCATATTCCGATTTGTTAAGCTGTGGAATCACAACCGAAGGTAACCTTGGAGAATAAATCTTAGCACGAGCTAGAGTGTTTTCAAAATCTTCTTTTTCTATATTCAGAAGTTTGCAAAATTCTAAAGTATCTAAATCCCTTATATCGTTTGGGACTACCATAACATCATACGATGGCTGGTTTGATACAATTAACTTATTATTTCTGTCAAAAATATATCCCCTTTGAGGGTAGTCGTAGTTAACCTGAATTGCATTGTTTTCCGATTTAATTTGAAAAGAACTATCATATATCTGTAAATAATATAACCGGCCTAAGAAAGTTAAGCTTGTTAGTATAGTTACTATTATGAGCAATATTCTTCTCATCGTTTTGGAATTCTGCTAAAAAGTATGATAATACAATAGATAAGTATACTGCTAAATATACTTGTTATTATAGTAGATTGTATGGTTTGTAGCAAAAGTTTGGTGCTAAAATTCTCTAGTAAAAAAAGTACAAAGTGATGTATGAAAACCATGGACAATAAATAAAGTATTTGTTGTCTGACTTCTGCTTGCGTAAATTTTATATTATTATGTTCGTAGCTTACCCCAAATGAAAACTTTAATAATAACGGACGTAAGTAAGCGACTAGTACAGTTGCACCAGCATGGACACCTCCAGAATTACTCCATATATCTATACATAAACCTAATATAAATCCTAGGAAAATAAGTAAACTCTTGTTCGTATTTAACGGGAAACCAATTATGAATAATAGATATATGTAGGGACTGCTATAACCAAATAAATGTATATTGGATATAACCAGAAGTTGTATAGCAACAAGTAGAAAAAATCTAAAGACTTGGGTCGCTATGTTATTTGTTTCCACCATTTGCTTCGTCTTCTAATTTTTTTATCTCTTGATAATCGTTGTTGTTTATTAAATAAACTGAATTTAAACTTGTCATATCTGTAAAGAGCTTTACTCGTATAATGTAAGCGTTGTTAATCTCTTCAAGTGTATAGTCGTCTATAGTGCCAATAGGAATTCCTTCTGGGAATATAGTAGAACGTCCTCCAGTTACAATAGTATCTCCTATGTTAAAATCTGTATGTCGTGGAATGTCTATAAGGTTTGCGTGATAAGGATCGCGAATGTTTTCCCATACCAAAATTCCAAAATGGTGTGTTTTTTTTAACTTGGCGTTGATTTGACTCTTGGTGTTTAATATGGATTGTATAGTTGCGTATTTTTTAGAAACCTTATTTACTATTCCTACCACACCATTGGTGCTTATTACTCCCATGTCAATTTCTAGACCATCGGCAGCCCCTTTATTTATGGTGATATAGTTATGGCTCTTCGTGTAGCTATTGGAAATTACTTTTGCAGGTGTAAATTCAAAAGTAAAAGAACCTGGTAGGCTATCAATTTCTTCAATAACCACATGCTTATCATCGAATAAAATTTCACGTAAATAAGCATTTTCGTTTTGCAAACGTTCGTTTTCTTTTTTCAACTTAAAATAGTTGGTAACCGAACTTCTGTTGCTTTGTATACCACCTATAAATGATGAGGTTGAGTTTATATACCTTGTGCTATGAAAGCTATGCGATTGTATAGTTAGGTATACCGAAATGGAGAAAAGGACAAAGAACAGCAGAAGGTTCTTGTTTCTTATGAAAAAGAATATGACTTGTTGCATAGTACTGCTGTTCCACGGATTACTTTATTAAAACACTCTTGTATTTGTCCAACGACTTTAAACATAGACCAGTTCCTCTAACCACAGAACGCAATGGGTCCTCGGCTATGTATACAGGAAGGTCTGTTTTTTCTGATAGACGTTTGTCTAATCCTCTAAGCATACTTCCACCACCAGCAAGATAAATTCCTGTGTTATAAATATCAGCTGCTAACTCCGGTGGAGTTTGTGCTAAAGTTTCCATAACCGCATCTTCTATTCTTAAAATAGACTTA
>JAJYTI010000144.1 GCA_021793135.1 Bacteroidota bacterium | reverse complement strand
TCTTAATCTATTGTACGGCGAAAAATACCGTTTTCTATGAAAATAAATATAGAGCGAATCATCAAAGAGTGAATACCTATTTCCTTAATAACATTACAGAGTTATTTAATAGGCATAAAGATGGTAAAACTGCAAAAGACTTCAACCTTCCGCCGTCTATAGAACTATCCTATTACCATCAGTTTCTAATTTTTAATGTCTTAGCGTTAGAAAAGAAGAATTACTTCTATTTAGACTCTGATAAGCTTTTTCCAAAAGAACTTTCTCCAGTAGACACTTTTAATAACCTAGAAGAAGAATAATCTATTTTTTAAATCAAACTAAAACAATAAATATGAAACGAACACTATTACTCTTAGCCCTATTAATGACAGGTTTATCTCATGCTCAAACAAATGAAGAGGTAGAAACTATTGAAACCAATACAGGCTTAAGCTACGAACAAGCAATGAAAATTTACGTCCACAAAGACTTTGTAGAAGATACTGGCGATGCACTTGTAATTTTAGACTCCATCCATATTAAGAAAGGAGGTAACATTCAGATTCATCTACCGATGTATGATAAAAACTTTTACTTCGTAGAGCAGAAAAAAGGTTTGCTAAATGCAACAAAAATAGCTGGTGCAGCTGCTAGTGCAGTTGGTACAGGTGCTGTTGCAGTGGGCTTAGGCTCTGGAAGTTTTTCTACATTTTCTAAAGCGATGAATGTTTGGCAAAAATCAACCGCAATTCAATATGGTGCAGACGCAATTAATCAGGTAGAAAAGCTACCTATTTCTAAAAAAGCTAAAAGGATTGCAGGAAAGAAAATGGAAGTGTTGGAGTGGGAGAATGACAATGGCGTTCACGTAATAACGGCATTGCTAGGGAAAAAGAAATACTTAATAGAATTGGAAAATGCGTATCTAATAGGGGAGGTAAAGCTTTAAAGCCATTCAAAAACTATGGGGTGTCTTGATTTTATCTTCAAATTTATTGGTTTTGCTTTTGTGCTATTTATAGCACTGGGCTTTCACTTTTACTTTGTTTCTACAGGAAACCTAGCTGGATATTTCATAGCTAGAGCGATTATAGGTATTTATATAATTATAAAATTATATAAATATATAAAAGGGAGAGAGTCTCGTAACAGCCAGTAAAACAGCTGGATAAGATTTATATAAAAATATAATTATATAAAGATATAACAGTATAATTATACAAGAATTATAGTTGGTGGTTATTATTAATAAATGAAAAAACTATTAATCTGATCCGAAAGATAATATTGTAAGATATTGCTTTTGGGCAAGGTGTGGGCAAGGAGATAATAAACTCCTTGCCCGCTCGTATCCATTGCTATATAAGGCTTAAGGAGATTCTGGGCAAGGGGGCAAGGAAAACATTGAAAAACTTTTATATTTCTAAATAGAAGATCAACTACATCATGAAAGTTCTTCTTCCTTTCACTAGCAAAATCCTACATAATGAAATCACTTACAATATTATCTCTCGAAAAAAGCGGTTTTCTTGGCAGAACAAAAGAATAAAAAAGCCAACTTATAAAAGTCGGCTTTCAGTTTTGATTTAATTGGTTACTACCTATTTTTCATAGTTACTTCTCTTTCATTTGATTATACCACACTCTATATTCCTCTAACTGCCCTTTATCTTCTATAAAATTAAATAGCTCTATATTCCTATCTCTCTCAGTATTGTATTCGGCGGTAATAACATCTAGCTTTATATGGCCATAAACAGCATATGCAACGCACCATATTGCCACCATAAAGGCTATTGTACTATATAAATAGAAATTTGATAGCTTGTCCTTCTTACCAGTATTAATTTCAACCAGTTTTTCTTGATTTTGATCGAATAAGCTTTCCAAACAATTCTTTTCTTGTTTTAGATTATTAGTGAAATCATTGTGAGATTGACTAATGTAATTACAAGCAGTATTTAGTTCGCTTTTATGCTCTTCTATTAGCTTCTCAATAGATTCCGTATTTAATTCTAAACGACGCTCAAAAAGCTCTTGAATCCGAGATTTTAATTCAGAGTTACTAAGCTCTAATTTACTCATTTGTCCTTCTACCTTTTCTAATTCCTCTAGAAATATAGGCAGGATATCCTTTAATGTTGATTGTACTTTTTTACTCATCTTTTAAATCTAGTTTTATATTTTTTGCGTCTACGTTTTTTATCTAATTCATCTTCGTTGCTGTGTCCTGATAAAGCAATGTTTTGACTACTTATAAATGCTTCAAGTACTGAAACTCCCTTGCTTTCAGGCTCAATTAAACCTGAAGTTTCATAGTCAAAGTCAGCTTGGTGTTCCGTATTTATTGGATCATTATTTTCTAAAGGTCTATCGTATGGTATTCCAGTATTTAGAATTTGAATTAGTGAAAGACTTCTATGTACTTCACTAGCTTTATAGTCTTTGCCACTTTCTAGGTCTTTCATTCGCATTCCCTGAACCTTACCGGATAGGTTTATTGTAGGTGTCACTTCTACGCCAATTTTTCCCATAATGCTAAAGTAATCCTGCATAGATTTAGGCTTTTGTCTCATTACCCAATCATGCTTCCGCTTTATACCTTTTCGAATCACTTTATCTAAGACTTTTCCTTTATCTAACTCCTTTATGTTTTCTATTTGTCTTTCTTTAGCAGATATTAACCCATGTTTTATTGCAACTCGACTTGCAGCCCATTGTGCTTTTTTGCCTATAAAGTTATCTGGAAACAACTCTCCATCATAGCTTACTCTATTTGCTATTATATGGATATGCTTATGTGACTTTTCAGTATGGACAAAAGCAAAGTATTGGTGCTGATCTGGATCAATGTTCAAGTCCTTTAGAAAGTCTCTTGTTAAGTGTCTTAATTGATCGTCACTTAAAATTTTTCCTTCCTCTATATGTGGTGAAAGCACTAGCGACAAAGTTTTCTTAACCGCTCGTTGATTTAAGTCTTGAATTATTTTCATTTCTTGTAGAATCTCCGTTGGAGAATTACCAGTAACTCCATTTTTCAGTAATTCATATCCTTTATAGTCTTTAATTACATAATGTGCTAAGGCCATTCCGCCTTTACAAGATTTAGCTTTTCCAATCATATCGTTTCACTATTTAAATTTTTCTAAATGCTCTTTGATTAATGAAGAGGTTGCTAAGCATTCTTCTGCTAGGCTTTCCATATCACGATTTTTCATAAAATTTGCTATCCTAGTGAAATTATTAGCGTAATTATTTAATGTTATATAACACACTATTTCTTCTTCTGTTAGTCTGGCTTTAATTTGTATACTCAAAGCTGCTCTACGACAAAATTCCGACAGACTTAAGCCTGCTAATTTTGCTTTCCATGCTAGCACTTTCTTATCAATTTTTGAGATCCTAAATTTTATTAATCCTTTCATTTCTATAATTTTTAATGTTGCAATTATTATTTTATTAGTTCCTTTTGCGACCTTCGGGAGTAAAAGCAAGATAGCTTAGTGACTACGGTCGGTGGTGAACCGATTGTGGCCACGTTAGCACATCTTGATAGGAAAACCGAAGAATTTCGGTTGTAAATAACTCCTCTTACTTCTCTAATATCTTTGGATTTATCCAATGGTTTTAGAGGAATAAGACTTCCATTAATTCTATTTTTTATAGCTGTATTTTCTCTAATCATTAATAGTAGAAAGCTTAATTTAGATATGCTTTTTTATAGCAATTAGGAAGTCATTGAAATCTTTAAAATCGGCATATCTATACCTTTGATCTTCGACAGTATTAGGAAGTGCTTTCAGTAACTTATTGGTAGCATTTTCTCCCGCATCATCGTTGTCTAAACAGGCTAGGATTTTTTCATATTCTTCCAGTTCTTTAGATTTTGTTTTTAGCAAGCTGTTTAATCCGCTAATGGAGTTAAGGATTATAAAGTCAAATTCATTTTCTACATAAGGATAGACAGTTAAGTATGCGATGAAATCACCCGATCCTTCAAAAATCATTAAGCTTTTACTTTTGTTATTAATAGTGGTTATGGCCTGTTTACCTAGGCATAATTTGAAGTATTTATTTCGTGTTGCATATCCACCCAAATCATTCTTAAGGCCAATTGTGAAGTAGCGCTTACCATTGATTGTGTAATGAATCTCTTTACAGTACTTACGGGCTATATCGATATGCAACTGGCGCTCATTTTTCATATAGTCTATTAGTGCTTTATGAGAAATATTACGCTCAGCCGTGATTTGATATGTTTTTTTTCTTTCCTTAGCAGGCTCAAAATTTAAGTTTGATGGCTGATGAAAAGAAAAAGGAGCGAATTTCTCATCTACTATTTTTAAGGATTCTTTAAAGTCACAATTATAATAGCTCATGATAAAGTCCAGTACGTTCCCCTTAGAGTCTCCACCAAAGTCTATGTAGCTGTTAGTGTTTTTAAAGACTTTAAACGAGGCTGTACGCTCGTTTCTAAATGGACTAAAGTACCAAGCCTCTCTTCCGTCTTCCCTATCTTTTTTTGCTCCTAATTGATTCAGTATTGCTATTAAGCTTGTTAATTTTGCTGTTGCTGCGTTCATAGTAATTATATTTTAAATTGCTTTTATGTAATAATATGTTGAGATATAGTGTGTTGGTGTTGTTTTATTATCTTGCCCATCTTAATAACTTTAGATTGGGCAAGGCTATAAAATACTCCTTGCCCGCTCTTAACCCCTGCTATGACTAGCTTACCGAGGTTTCGGGCAAGGGGGCAAGGGATTTAGTGCTTTGAGCGTAATAAATTCTTTTGTTTAACAAGATATCCACGAGCTCGATTATCTCCCGTTTGACGATATGAAGGGAATCCAAGAGCTCTTAAAGCTTTTCCAATACTTGCTTTGTTTAAATTCATAGTAGATCCCATAGCTCGTAATTCAATAGCTACATCTGTAGCAGTCATAAATTGAGATTGCTTAACTCCTGGTTCAAAGTATTTATGGATAAGCTCTTGCTCCTTAGACCAACTCATAAACATTTGATTGCGTCGTTCAATCTCAAGAATATCCTCTTGTGTTAACTCTTGATTAAATGAGAGGTCTTTATAGGCTAGGTAATAAGCTTCTGCCCAAACCTTGTCTATGTCAATTAGGTCATAACTAAAGTCGATAGAAATGATTTCTAAAGGCAACCATCTTACGTTTCCAGTCTGATCTTTTAAAATGTCAATATTGTTTTCAGTGGATAATAGATTGGCACTTCGCTTCATTAGCACCTGCTTTTTTCCGTAGGGTAGTCTTTCATTTATATATGCTAATGAAAGGAATGCTTTGATTGCATTAATGTTTTTGCCACTTCCAATTACCAATTCATCTAGATTAATGATAAAGTTGGATGCTAATTTGATAAGTCCATCTTTGCTAGTATCAATTCCTTCTGAGTAGTATTGTTTCAAAGCTTTTGGTGCTAGATTTCTTATAAAAGTTGTCTTCCCTATATGTTGTATTGTACTAATTAGCACAATGCACTGTTTGTTTACATAATTTTCTTCAATTCCACATTTTACAGCTCGTACAAGCCACTTTGTGAACATATAGCAGATCCAATCACTATCTTTAGCATCTTTAGTTTTAAGTTTTCTAAATAATTTT
>JAJYTI010000143.1 GCA_021793135.1 Bacteroidota bacterium | reverse complement strand
TTTTTTAAAAAATATCTCAAAAGAACCACCAACCTTCATCAACCATCGTAACCATCTGAATTACAACCAACATAAGCTACGAAAATAGGAAATAAAACTCGAAAACTATATATGCAATGGGCCTTTAGAGCGTTATTTTAAAAATAAAAACAAATAAAGTTTTGGTAATTAGAAAAACCGATTTATATTTGCATCACTTTGCAAGAAGGGAATGGCTCTCTTCGTAAGCAATGGGCGGTACCTTAGCTCAGTTGGTAGAGCAATGGACTGAAAATCCATGTGTCCCCAGTTCGATTCTGGGAGGTACCACAAAAACCCTGATATCAAATTGATATTAGGGTTTTTTATTTTCTATAGGTTTCTCTTCCATTTGTTTCTTCTATTTTTGTTGTAGAATTACCTTAAATCTCAAATTATCTATAATCACGAAACACATATCGCTATAGCTACCGACACACCTCAACGATTACAAGATTATGGTGTAGGTATATTTGAAGCCGTACCCACTAAGTCTGCTTTAAAAAAAGCTATTCAGCGAAAGCAAGTGACGGTAAATGGAAAACCTGCAAGCACTGCACAATTTATCAAAAAAGGGGATAAAATTGAATTGACAATACCACTTAAAGAATCCAAACACAAAACATTTTATCTAGATTTAGATGTTTTATATGAAGATGAATATATTGCTGTTGTTCACAAACCAGCGGGCGTATTGACTAGTGGAAATTCTTTTAAAACCATTGCAAATGCACTTTCACAAAACCTATCCACAAGCAACAAAAAGGACGCTATTGCACCTCAACCTGCACATCGATTAGACTTTGCTACCACAGGTGCACTAATTGTAGGTAAAACTAGAGGCAGTTTGCAATATCTAAATCAAGCTTTTGAAAGTCAAAAGATAAAAAAGGTTTATTATGCAATTTGCATAGGACATTTAAAAGAATACGGGGTCATTGATTTTCCAATTGATAATAAAGAAGCAAAAACATATTTTCAGGTTATAGATGGTGTACATTCACCTAGATTTGGGCAATTGCAGTTGGTACAATTATTACCTATTACTGGTAGACGCCATCAGCTTAGAAAACATTTATTTGCTATGGGAAGTCCCATTCTTGGAGATCCTACTTATTATAACGAGAATCACTTATTAAAAGGGAAAGGTTTGTACTTACATGCATATTCCTTGCGATTTAAACATCCGACAACGAAAACAACTTTGCAAATCGTCGATGTTTTACCCACTAAATTTCAAAAAATATTTGCAGCGACTCTACCTCGTGATTTTTTGCTCAGGTAAAACAGAAAGTTTTTCCTCAGCCTCAAGCTCTTCAATTACTTTCTCCTTTAAAAACATTAAATACTGTGCTTGTGCCTCGGCTAAAGAAATTTCATATTGCCTACAGAACCCATCGTATTTCACTGGAAATTTAGTTTCTAGAATATCATAATATTCATTTAATTCTTCTTTGCTTGGAAGTGAATATTCTATTCTCGTATCAAATCGACGTAAAAGCGCAGTGTCGATATGATTTATTTGATTGGTAGCACCTACTAACACAACTGTTTTAGGAATATTGTCAATTAGTTGTAAAATAGAATTTACCACTCGACGCATTTCAGAGGCATCACTAACATCCAAATCTCTTCTTTGTCCCAGTGCATCTAATTCGTCTATAAACAGAACCGCTTGCGTATTAGCAGCTTTACGAAAAAGCATCGCTATATTTTTTGCTGTATCTCCAAGCTTTGAAGATACAATATTACTCAGGTTAACAATCAACAATCGTTTACCCATTTCTGCTGCTAGAATACGTGCGGTAAAAGTTTTACCACAACCTGTATCACCATATAACAATATAGTATTGCTTACCGGCAGTCCTATTTCTAGAAGTTTTTCAGCATGTTTATGCTCTTTGATAAAGTTAATTAATTGCTCTCTCTTTTCTTCTTCTATAAGTAAATCACTAATACTTACCTCTGGCTCTAATTCTTGAATATATAGTTCATCCATATCTATAAGCTAACCACACAAAAATCGAACTTTATAATGTAAAAGGAAAGCTTGCAGAAGCTTATTTAATTTAAATATCAAATTATTCTAAAAACGATACTTGGCAGTAAGAAGAATCCTTCGAGGTAACAATCGATGTGTGGTAGAGAATACTCCGATATCACTAATACGCTGCATCCTAAACTCATTATTATTAAATAAATTTTTACCTGAAAGCTCTAAATGCAATTTATCACCAGTAAATTGGTAGGATAATTTAGCATCCAAAAAATAGTAAGTATTACTTCCATCGATATCGCCAAAGAGGAAGTAATCTGAGAACAAATCCAGCTCCATTCTTTCATGGAAACTTATATTTACATTTAAATAACTTGAGTTATCCGTATAGGTATACTTCAAATCGGAATATATTTTCTTATCCTCCCATTTGGCACCAATAGTAAAATTAAAAAAACCATCAAAATTTGAAGCTAAACTCACCCCATAAGTGAAAGTATCGGATTGTATCTTACGCAATTCCGAATGGTTTACTTTATTCTTAAAATTGGTTGTAGACCAACCTAATTCTACTTGTAAGTTGCTATGTATTCTATCGAAATAATAATTCCATCTCGAATCCCAATTAAAGATCTGTCTATTTTTAACTAATATTTTCTCCTGTACTATACCTTCTGGATACACTAGCAAATGAGAAGAAATAAAATCGTGATTTTGTATATAGTTAAGTGTGAGAATTCCAAAAAATTTATCCCCCCAATCCCCTAATTGATAATACAACATACCATTTGAAGAACGTAGTGCATCTAATACACCCGTCCCTTTTGTAAAACTTTGAAAACCAGTCAACACATAACCATCATACAAATCCACCAAATCACTTGGAGTAAACTGATATGAATATCTTAGAATAAATTTATGGATTCCTGATGGATTCCAAGCAATGTTAAAATCAGGTTCTACATAATAATGAATCTTTTGTGAAGCCTCATTTTGATTACGCAAATGCATTCCTAAATAACCTACATTTAATCGGGTAGAAAAATCTACATTTTCAACTCTGATTTTATACTCAGCATTTAGATAGGTATTATTCTGTCTGTAATGTGTCTGATTAAAAAATGACTTTGGAGTTTCAATTTGATTATCTTGATCTATAAGTTCTAAATGGGAATTTAAATTCTCGTTTTGATACTTATGTCCTAATCTAGTTTCTAATACGGAAGTATTTTCAAACCTATGAACAAATTTTGCTTTAAGATGAACTTCTTCTGCCTCTTGTTCTGCATATTGAACAAAAGAGCTAGCTTCTGACAAGTTAGGAAACAAGCTAAAAGTAGGGAAACCATCGGACTGATAGATTTGTGGTATATTCTTCTTGTTATAATCTGCCAAAAAACTCACAACACTAGATTCAGTTAACTTATGAGTATAATGAAGTTCTTGTTTAAAGAATGAATTTTCATTTGACAAAGAAGTTTTTGTTGGGATTTCATTAAAAAGAACCAGTGAACTTGCATCCATATCATTTTGCTCTACGATAGTAGTGGATTCCAACTTCTGATTCTCAGCAATATCGTAATCCATATGCAACTTCAAAAAAATAAAACCATTTTTATTTTTTAATCGATTTATCTTATGATTTGTGAATGATAATGACTCGGTATTAATCTGCTCTAAATTAGAGTTATAGAAATTCACACGATCTCTACTATAAATTAACATCGGATGAATTTTTAAGACTTCTGAAGGATTGAAAATTGCATTAGCAGAAGCTAAATGCTGTTCATTAAATCGAAGCATATGAGCATTCATTTCTTGCACATAAGGCTCTTGAAATTGCAATAAGTAGTTAAGTCGATTCCTATCATTGAAATTGGAAGGATCTTTTAATACATTACTCATAAATACTTGTAAGTCTTCGGCGTTACTTTTTCCTAAATTTTGAGAAAAACCTAAAAAATAATACTTATTCTTTTTACCAAAGTTCATTGCATTAACTTTAGCCCCATAAAAGTCTTTATCTCCTTTAGTACCTTCTAAACTTCCAAACCATACTCGTTTTGCTTCTTCCTTTAGTTTTAAGTTCAAAGCTATTTTAGAGGATTCTTCTACTCCTTTTAATAATCGATTTTCAGAATAATTCCTTAAAATCTCTACTTGTTCAATCGTATGTGATGGCATATTCTTAGACAGGATTCGATATCCTCTCCCAAAGAAATCATCATTTTCCACCATTACCTTTTCAACTTCCCTACCATCTACTGTTATGGAACCGTCTGGTTGCACTTGGATTTCAGGCAACTTTTTCAATAACTGTTCTACAGTGAATTCTGAGCCATCAATATAACTAGCAACGGATATCAATGTAGTATCTCTAACTTGTTTCGGCTCATATTTTGGCCGAGACACTTCAATATGAACACTTTCCAACACTTCGGATTTGGGATGTAAAACCACATCCAATTGAATAGGTACTTGAAAATTCTCTATATATAAATTCTGGATATATGTTTCCATTCCTAAAGAACTAACCTGAAGTGTAAAGTTCCCAATAGTTTTTATGGGTAATTGATATTCCCCTTTTTCATTAGAGTAGGTATAGGAATGTATTTTTTGGAGGCTGTCTTTTAATACAATATTTGCTTGGACAATAGGCTTTTGATCCACATCATGTATCCCACCATAAACATGAGTCTGAGAGATACTGTGTGTTGAAAAACATAAAAGAAAAAAGAGGAAAAGCGCTAATCTTCCCATTCAAACTTAAGTTCTAGATTATTATATCGAAAATCTTCTCTATCTACTTCAAAATTAAAATTAATTTTATTACCATATTTTCTCCTCAACTCTCGTTTCTGATCCTCTTTGTAAGCTTCCACTCTCAAATCAATATCTTTCTCAACAAATTCTTCGTAAGATAATACTTCAAAATCATCACAACTTGGTAATACCTCCGCCTCTATATCATAGATTAGTTTAGTGGTATTCCAAGAATAATTCTTATCCTTTGTATATGCTTGTAAAATTGCACCAGGCAAGTTGTTAAACTTCCATGGCCCTTGACGTATCGGAAGTTCTGGGGTGAACCAAACTTCAAACTCATTACCTCTAAAATTAGTAGTGGCTTTATAGCAGGTAAAACCAGATATTACTTGGGTATCTTCTTGAATTTCCCATTCCATAGTGGGAATGTCATCTATATAACAAGCTTGCTCTTCCGAACTACCTTGAAAACCACCTATAAATTCAATACACTTAATCCCTTTCTCTTCACTATCATAAAACACATAAGTAGGGAGTTTACTACCAAAGCGGGTCTTAATTACCTTGGCAACTTCACCATCATATATTTCTTCGGCTTGTGTTTTTATAGTCTTTTCATTCTCTGTCTTTTCTTTATAATAAGAAGAATCTGCACCACTAACTAAAATGCCGTAGTGCTTGGTTTCATGCTTATATACATCATAATTAATTTGAACATTTTGTGCTTGGACTTTAAGAAAAGATATAATTGCTAGGAGCAAAAATAATTGTCTTACCATAATGATTTTATAGATTACTTTAGAAATACCAAAAACTTAGATATTCGTTACAAAACAATATCA
>JAJYTI010000142.1 GCA_021793135.1 Bacteroidota bacterium | reverse complement strand
CAACTTATCCTGAAGTAGGGTGGGCCATGACACAATACGAATCTGGAAAAAATGCGGAAGATTTTTCTAAACGAGAGCAAGAAGTTATGGAAATTTATATTAAAAGACACACTGCAAATAAACATAAAATGGAGGCTATACCTATGTATGAGATTCCAAATAAATGGATAAAATAATTTACAGCACCCTATCTAAACTACTTGCTAGTAAAGTTTTGAGTTGTAAATAATCTTTTATACTTGACAATTGCTGTTGAATAACCTCTTCTTCCAACTCAGCTTTTTGTAAAGCAGTTGCCATTTCTGCTATTTTTTTATTTAATAGATTGGCTCGCAAACTTAATATGGTTTCTTCTACAAGCTGTGCTATTCCCATATGTTTGTCTTTTACATATATTTCTGCACGTTGCCAATCATGGAGCACGTAGCGCTCCTCTTCCATCATAATATCAGAAATAACTGCGGTCTGTTCTGCAGATAATTCTTGTAAGAATTGTTGAATTCTCAACTCTTCTTTTTGATTATACTGTTCTATAATCTTTTCATATAAGGTTTTAAAAAGCGAATTGGTAAATTCTATTTCATCTTCTTGTAAGTCTAAATACACTTTACGATATACTTTGCTTGTATATTTTTCTTTCTGTTCCTCCTTTTCACCTTTTTCGTTGTAGAATTCAAATACCTCTTCGAAAGTTTCTTCCTTATCGCCATACAGCAAAAGAATCTCTAATATTTTTCTTTCTAATATTTGTTGTGCATCAACTTTTTGCGCTGTTTCTGGCTCTTTTTCTACTAATTGCATAGTAGGTTGTTCCGGAGCACGTCGACTGCTACGTCTTTTATTTGCTTGATTTATTTGTGCAAGCGTGCTAAATAAAACGTCTTCGCTAATATCTAATGTCCGTGCGGTATCTTGGACATATAATTCCTGTTTGATTAAATCCGGAATCTTAGCAATACTTTCTACAACCTCTCGAATAACTTCCGCACGCTGAATAGGGTTACTTCTAACATCTTCGGCTAATAGAGACGCTTTAAAAGCAATAAAATCTTTGCTGTTTTCTTTAAAATACTCATGAATTGCTTCGAGACTGTTATTTCGTGCAAAACTATCGGGATCTTCTCCTTTTGGAAAAGTACAAATTTGCACATTCATTCCTTGTTCAAGAATAATGTCAACACCTCGAATAGCAGCACGCAATCCTGCATCATCACCATCGAAAAGCAGAGTTACATTTTTAGTCAATCGACTTATCAAACGAATTTGATCTGCTGTAAGTGCTGTACCAGAAGAAGACACTACGTTTGTAATACCTCGTTGATACATTTGTATAACATCGGTATATCCTTCTACTAAATAACAATTATCTTCTTTCGCAATACTTTGTTTTGCAGTATATAGTCCATAAAGTATTTTACTTTTATCATAAATAATACTCTCTGGAGAGTTTAAGTATTTAGCTGCTTTTGCTGTTGTAGAAAGTATACGTCCACCGAATCCTAAGGTTCGGCCACTCATGCTTTTTATAGGAAAAATAACACGACCTCGAAAACGGTCGAACTGCTTTTCGTTCTTAACAATCGTTAGTCCTACTTTTTCTAAATTTTCTACAGAATACCCTTTCTTTATTGCCTTCTCGGTAAATGCTTCCCATTTTTCTGGAGAATAACCGAGCTCGAATGTTTGCATAGTTTCTAGAGTAAAACCACGTTCTTTAAAATAAGAAAGTCCAATAGCCTTTCCTTCTTCTGTACTATGTAAAGTATTTTGAAAAAAAGATTTAGCAAATTCATTAATTAAGAATAAGCTTTCTCTTTCATTGACGCGTTCTTTATCCTCTGCAGTTTGCTCCGTTTCTTCAATTTCAATACCATATTTCTTAGCAAGATATCGAATAGCCTCAGGATATGTAAAATGCTCATGTTCCATCAAGAAAGAAACCACATTTCCACCCTTACCACTGGAGAAGTCTTTCCAAATTTGTTTGGCTGGAGACACCATAAAACTTGGTGTGCGCTCGTCGGTAAATGGACTTAATCCTTTTAAATTAGATCCACTTCGTCTCAATTGGATAAACTCACCTATCACTTCTTCTACAAGAGCGGTTTCAAAAACTTTATCTATGGTTGTACGTGATATCATGAGTACTGCATTTCCTTTTTATCGTGCTTGTAAAAATACGAAAATAAGATTGCTACTAACAATAAAAAAATAGAAAGCCATTGCGGATCTTCACAATGGCTTTCTAAGCGAAAACAAAGTATACTAAATATTTAATTTTTATATTTTACTCCAACTGCAATAGTGTTTTCTTTTATATCAGAATTTTTCAGCAAATTATTAAATCCATATCGTGTATAGAGCGCCCAAGATCCTTTTCCTAAATAAGCACTTAAACCATATACTGCTTGGTTCACACCACTAGACATATTTTCTTTCATACGATATGTACTACCATCTTCTTTGTATTTAAGCTTTTGTGTGGCTTTTAAATTCATCCCAACATATCCTCCAATACCAAATCTCCATGAATCATGATAAGTGTATACATTTTTTCCATTATCAAATACTTTATGTTCAGCTTTACTAAACTCTAAATGAAGCGGAACAACTAAGTTAGCAATACGCAATTTGGATTTTTTCAATTTCATAGGAAATTCTTCTAAATGTAATTTTTTATCTTCCATCACAAAATATTGATTATCCACAGGTTTATAACTATCTATTTGATAGTTGATTCCATATCTTAAATGTAGTGGACCATTTTGTTTAAAGACAGTACGCCACACATAACTTATTTCAAAGAATCTACTTCCAGCTATTTCGTATGATGAATCATTAATATTATAATCTCCTGTAGTATTAACAAATCCAAAAGCTATACCCATACCCGAAGATTGAATTGGTGCATTTATAGTTGTATCCTTTGAAAAGGATTTATATTCTTCCTCTCTCTCCTTCTTAGTTTTATAACCGATAACAATTCGATGAGACCCCTCACTATCATTTCTTTTTAAATATTCAATTGATTCATCAATAATCAAAGTTCTTGACTCAATATTTTTTGCATGCAATTCTGCAAGTTTTTTCTTTTCTCTTTCAAACTCATCAATAGTAATTTCTTCATTTTTTAACTGCTTTTGCAGATTCTCAATTCCCTTCTTTAGAAAATCTTTTTCTTCTATTTCGACTTTACTTCTTGCTGTTCTTAGACTATCAATGGTAGAACTAAATCGCTCATGCTTAAATTCAATTTGAGCGTTCATTCCTAGGCTCAAAAACATAACAGCAACTAAGAGAGTGAATCTTAAAATAGTGGTTTGCATAGCTGTAATTTTTAATTTCAATACTTGATTTTTATTTTTACTCTAATTGTTTGATCAATTGTTTATTACCAATGGGAATATCTAACACCTATTGCGAGGGTGTTTTCTGCATTAGGAACATTGTTTTTAAACATTTCACTTAACGCGTATCTCGCATAGACTTTAAAACTATTTTTACCTACATAGGCACTTAATCCATAAATAGTATGATTTACCCCACTTGAAAAGCTTTGTTTAGTACGATAGTTTTTACTACCATCCTTGTATTTTAATATTTGCATAGACTCTAAATTAACGCCTGCATAGCCACCAACTCCAAAATTCCATGAATCACGATATCTATAGTGTACACCTCCATTTTTTCTTTTAGTCCCTTTAAGCTTTTGAAATTCTATGTGTAAAGGCACAATTAAGTCCGTTCTTCTAAATTTAGATTTCTTTAGTTTATAAGGATGTTGCTCTATACTAACCTGTTTATCATCTATAACATAATATTGATTATCCGGTAATTTATAACCATCTATTTGTAAACCTATACCATATCTTAGGTGAAGGGAACCTTTCTTTTTAAAAGCATGTCTATAATCTATACCTAACTCAAAATATCTACTTCCAGATAATTTATATGGCATATCGCTAAAACTATTATTTCTAACTGCATTGCTAAAACCTACTCCAATATATGGTTGTATATATTCTTTAATGAAATATATATTTCTAGTCGTATCCTTTTTTATAGTATTTAATCTACTCTCTTCATTAAGTTCATATGGTAACTTAAATTGGCTACTCAGATTTACATTCTCATTCCGCTTCAAATAATCTATCATTTCATCTATAATAGAAGTTCTGGATTGAATATTTTTAGCATGAAGTTCGGCTAAACTTTTCTTTTCTTGTTCAAACTCAACAGTAGATATTTTTTTCGCTTTCAACTTCTGCTGCAATTCTTCCAAAGAAATTTTTAAGAGTTCTTTTTCTTGAGTTTCTACATTCATTCGAACCCTCCTAAGGCTATCAATTTCTATCGTATTACCTTTATCTTGAGCATTAGTGCTAATACACATGAGAAATAATGTTATAAGTAAAGCTAAACGTATTACCAAATTTTGCATAATTTCTAATTTTTATAGCGGTTTATAAATATATAAGAGTCCTGCAAAGTCTATTAACTTTGTTATATCTTAAAATAAATCGTTTATGATTATTCGCGACCGAAAAGGGTCTGAACCTCGACGATTCCAGCTTCAATAGCTCGTTGAAAAATTCCTTGAAGTGATCTATCATATTTCAACTCCATCTCTGCTTGGAGTAACAAATCATTAACCTCAGACCCTGCTAAATATGGATCTTCTTGCCATCTTAAATTGGTTTGTGCTTCGAGTAGCAAATTCATAATAGTTTCATCATCCACTTCTGCTATAGCCTTTTTATATTTTTTTTGATGTAAAAGAGCATCTAACTCAGAATCTTCTATAGGTTTTAAGAGTTCTGCTAGTTGTTGTTCCTCTTTTGGAGATCGCTCTACTTCATTGCTTATTGTTTCGGTAGTATCTTGAAATACAGTCGCATATTCAATTTCCTTCTCTGTATTAAATGCCTGATTTTCTACTTCATTCAGGACCTCTTCTTTTTCTTCGGGTATAGTAGAAGCATATTGATTTTCGCTATTATTGGGTTCTCCCTTTGGTTCTGATTTCTTGTCTGTATTTTCTATAGCAATAACTATTTCCTCGTTATGTTGTGTAACCCACTCAGGTTGGCTTTTTGTATTTTCCTCTAAAATAGTCTCCTCTGACTTCTGATCGGCTATCACAAACGAATTAGTATTGACGGTTTTGTTATTTGGTATATAATACCATACTCCTGTAGAAAAAAATACAAGAATTATTGCTGCAGCTACCCACCATATTGGCATAATACGCTTCTTTTTCGTACTATTTTCTTCCATATTTAATGCATCTTGTAACTTAGAAAATGCATTATCTGAAGGTGTAATCTTTCTTTCTCCTAAAGACTGAAATATTTTATCAAATTCTTTATTTTCCATAACTCACTCCTTTATCTTCTATTTTCACCATTTTTTGTAAAAGCTTTCTAGCTTTATATAATTGCGACTTTGATGTGCCTTCTGATATACCTAGTTTTAAAGCAATTTCTTTATGCGAATAACCTTCTACTCCATATAATACAAAAACTACTCTATATCCATTTGGTAATTGATCTATACACCATTGCAAAAAATCGTGATTATGTTGTTTATCTATATGTTTTATAGATTGAGTTTCTGATTTTGCTAAGGTATAATCAAAGTCTTCTGGAAAATCTAACGCTTTATGTGCTCGAA
>JAJYTI010000141.1 GCA_021793135.1 Bacteroidota bacterium | reverse complement strand
CTCTACATCCACGATGAATGCACAGTAAATAGAGGTAACTAAATATAAAAGCATTCCTATGTATAAAGGAATTTTTCGACCATATCGGTCTAGTAAAGGTCCATAGATCAATTGTCCTATAGAAATTCCAATAAAATAACTAGAGAGACTCAAAGTTACTTGAGATATGGAAGTATCCATACTTGCAGCAATCTCCTTAAAGCTAGGGAGGTACATATCTATGGAGAAAGGACCTATAGCCGAAAGTAATCCTAAAGTAAGTATGGTTAAAAACCTACTTTTTTTGGTGTTGGGTGTATTCATGTAGTATTATTTCACTGGAAAAGTCTGCAAAAATAAACAATATAATCCTAAACATTTTTTGTTGTTAACGTGTTTTATTTTTTAAAAAGCACATAAGTTTTCTGAGATTTCTTCCTTAATACCCTATTAAATCGATTATGTGTATGAATAAGTGTTGTTTTATGAATTATTTATGGAAAATTAATGACATTTAAAAAAGCGTTTCTTTAGGTTTATAGTATAAATAATGTATAAAATTATGAGACTACTTTTTATGAGTGTTTTTTTAACACTTACTTTTGTTGCATGTAATAATACAAATTCTGAAAAAGAAGAAATGATTTACGATGCGATGCATGATAATCAGGTAGAACCAAATATAGTTGGTAGTGATGTTGATGAACATGGATGTAAAGGATCTGCGGGCTATACTTGGAGCAAATTACGTGGTGATTGTATTCGAATCTTTGAAGAGGGTACTACGCTTTTACCAATAGATGTAGATGAATCGGAAGCTGTATTTGCAGCCTTTATTCTATATAGTGATGATGAAACACAATTAGAGTTATTTTTGCCTTCGGAGGAAGAAAGTATTCTCCTTGATAAAATAGAATCTTTGCATTATGAAACAGAATCTTATTTATATAATGTAGAGACAAAAACATTATATATCGATGGTGAAGCTAGCTACATTGAAGATGGACAGTAATAAATAAACCAAGAAAAAAAGCCTTAATCTAAATGTGATTAAGGCTTTTTTATTTCTATATCTTTTTATTAAGGATATACAATCAATTTACTATGATTCTGGAAGTAACGTTCTAGTTTGGTAGGTAGGTTATCCTGAATACTTAAATAAGAAACCGATCCTTTTCTAGCCGATACTAATACAAACAAGCTATCCTCAGGTACACTCTTAGATAAGATTAAGAAGTCATTCCAATCATCTAATATTTCGAAACTAGTGTTTTTGCCTACTCCACGCTTTTCGATAATTTCTTTAATTACATCCTTCGTTGTCTCATTACAATAAAATTCTAGTGGCAAACTAAGTTCTTTTGCCAGTTCTGTAATCTTGTCTAACCAAAGATTAAATCGTAATTCTAATTCGGCAAATGGAGGCACTGCTACTGCAATTTTCTTATTATTTATCAGTGGTGTTTTAAAGTCACAAATAAATAGCAGTTTATCTGTTTTTAAAACCAAGTCTAGTTTTTCTCCAATTAGTTTATCAATAAACCCAATACGTCTTGGCCATCCTAAAATAAGCATGTCTGCCATGGTTTCTTTAGCCATTCTAGCCATTCCACTACCAGGGTTATGGTCGATAGTAGAAATAATATCGGCTTGCGTATCCGATGCGGTTGCATCTTTAATAAATTCTTCTAGAGCTTCATTAGCTTTCTTAATATTTATTTCAGCTTCTGTGTCGTTTGGAACAACAGTTAATATGTCTAGAGCATTCTTAGATTTTTTGTCTTTTATTAAAATTGCAAACTCTAATATCTTGTTCATGTTCTTAGGGTTAGCAATAGGCATAAGAATTTGTTCGTCTTTATGCTCTTTATCATCTTCTTCTTCTGCAATAACATTGTCAGCTTCAACAACTGCCTTTACAGCAGCTTTTTCGGTAGCAAAAGAAGCTACGATACAAGTTACAAGAATAAGAATTACCGTTCCGTTCAATACGTTGTCATCTAAAATTCCTTCGTTTACCCCAACCATAATAACCGCTAAGGTAGCTGCAGCGTGTGCACTACTTAACCCAAAGATTAATTGACGATCGGTTTTTGTAAATCGGAACACCAATTGTGTAACCCATGCAGCCAACCATTTACCTGCAATTGCAACAATAGTTAGTACCGCTGCGATAATCAATGCTGCTGGCCCTTCTAAAATTACACTCATATCTACTTTCATCCCAACACTAATTAGGAAGAAAGGAATAAATAGAGAGTTACCTATAAACTCTATACGATTCATAAGTGCAGACGATGCAGGAATTAACTTATTAAGTGCTAAACCTGCGAAGAAAGCTCCGATAATAGACTCTAGTCCAGCAACTTCTGCTAAGAACGAAGCGAAGAAAACTACCGACAAAACAAAGATAAAATGGGAGTGCTTTTCACTTTCTAGTTTTTTAAAGAACCATTTCGCAATTCTCGGCATTACCACAAACATAATCGCAGAGAAAATGATTAGAGATATTATAAGCTGAATCCAGAATTCCTTACTTAATCCACCTTGATGATTACCGACAATTACAGCTAATAGTAATAATACTGCGGTATCTGTTAATATAGTCCCTCCAACAGTTATGGCAACCGCACGATTTTTAGAAATTCCCATCTTACTAACTATAGGGTAAGTTAGTAGGGTATGTGTTGCGAACATAGATGCTATAAGTAAACTAGCGTTTAAGTCTATATTTGGATCAATAGGATGTAATAAATAGTAGAATATCGGAAATCCTAATCCCAAGGGAATTAAAAAAGTAAATATACTAAAAGCTATACTTTTATTTCTATTGGCTTTAAATTGGTTTAGATCTAGCTCTAAACCAGCAATAAACATAATATAAAGCAGTCCAATAGTAGAGAATATCTCAACGAAGGAATCATCCTCTAAAAAAAAGTTCAATCCCTTAGGCCCAATTATTATACCAGCAATAATTAGTCCAATAATTCCTGGTATTTTAATTCGATTTAGAATATTAGGTATGATTAATATAATAAACAGAATTAATGAGAAAATAATTACTGGATTTTCTAGAGGGGGTGTAAAGGCCTTAATCAAAAGGTCTAACGTATTGTTTTCCATAAGTTTCTCCGTTTTTAAATATGTTTAATTTCCGATTTATAGGAGTAATAAATCGCAAAATACTACTTTTTTTTAACTCCTTGCTTTTACATTTAAAAAATTCTATTCTACACTATATTGGGTGATTACACCATTTTCTGTTTGCACAATGAGGTTTGGTTTCCCATTTCTGTTAGCATCTGCTAAGAAGGCTAGTGCTTTCCCATAGACCGGAAAACCTTGTAATAAATTACCTTGTGCATTATAAACATAGACTTTATTTTCTTGTGTATCGGTTAGTGTAACATAAGTTTGATTGCCTACACGATAGATTTCTGGATCTGTATATAATCCAAATGGCAATTCCATTTCTTTTTGATTGATTCGTAGTTGGTGCGATTGAATAAATGCAGTTACACCATGTTTTGTTGTTTTGTAGAAAGGCTCTTCTAGTTTTTGTCTATTTAAAGTGCCAGAAGTGCTAACATTTATTTTTTCTTCTTTGTTGGTATAGAAAACAAATCCGCCTCGTTCTACTTCTACTGGTTGGGTTTTGATATCATATTTACCTGCAACCTTAACACGTACTTTACCTCTACGATCAAGAATATTTAATTTACCATTCTCCTCTGCAAAAATAATATAATCTCTAGAACCAATTCGCAAATGTTGTGCTGGCATAATAATATTACTATTCGCTTTAGTGTATTCAAAACCTCGAACAATTTTGGCTGTTTTGTCGTACATCAATACTTCTTTCCCTTGAATAATAACCAATCGGTAATCGCTATTATTGCTATAATCGAACACCGATAATCCCTGTGTGACTTTATCTTTAA
Source organism: Bacteroidota bacterium (assembly GCA_021793135.1). Lineage (GTDB taxonomy): Bacteria > Bacteroidota > Bacteroidia > Flavobacteriales > Flavobacteriaceae > JAJYTI01. Next base: position 1,777 of record JAJYTI010000141.1, on the reverse strand, counting down.
ACTTAATAGGGAATGGCTTTACTTCATTTCCATTACGGTCTAAAACATGCAATCTGCTTTCTGTTGCAAAAGCCAATTGTTTACGACCATTTTTGTAAAGATCAATTTCATGGATTTCACCTAAAATAGGACTATCAAGTTTTTTTGACCAATATTTTTTCCCATCTACACTATTAAATAGATGAAGCGTATTTGTCTGATCTTGCACGACAATATCTTTGCGATGTGTTGAATGATTACTAAAATAAATGGGACCTAATAATATATCATTCTCTAATTTTATTTGGAAGTTTTCTGCAACACGAGTCGAATTTAAGTTTTGTCCAGAACCTTGATAAGCTAAGAAATTTACATGAGAAAAACCCTTGTCTGCATTTAACTGTAAAGTAATTAGTGGAAATTGCGATTTATTCAAGGTATTCTTGTCTCCAAAAATCTCCATAGCAGTTTGTTGCTGAATGTCTTTTGGTAATTTTCCATCTAATGCATAATAAACTAAAGAAGCGTTGCTACTAAGAGTCTTTGTACTTTCTTTATATGCAGTACTTTCTTCTAAGGTGTGTTTGTTTAATTTTGTATTGACAAATTCTTTTGCAATGTCTTTATCCGTTGTAAAAACAAAATAATCCTCTAACACTACTAGCCAATTTAATTGTTCTATATCACAAAGGGCATCTTTAGTAATTTGTAATAGTTGCTTGTTTTCTACCGAATATATAGAAGCTTCGCGATATATTTCATCTCTTTTTATGTCGGCAGCTAGTAATTGTAATAAACTTTCGTTATCCAAACTATTTAATGCTAATGCATTTCCATTAGGAAGTTGTATGCAGCCAATTTCATCGCTTGCTTCTAATATTTGAAACTCTTCGATGCTGATAGTTTTACCAGATTGAATTTCTAATTGATTCTGTAAAGCTTCTACATTTTGATATACAAGTGCCCATGCCGAATTTGCTCGAATCGGAGTATAAGTTGGTAATTGTATTGGTTGAGGTTTTTGCTTTTGAATTAAATTTTCCCAATAACCTAGAGTATCATTGGATTGTAATACACCAGTAGCTAAAAATCCATTTTTTGATTGAGAGAAATCTAAAACCGACCACTCTGCTATAGCGGATTCATTCTCATTCTTATGTATCCCAACAATTTCGCTATTTGCTTTTACATCTAGAAGTTGAATAAACTTATTACTAGAAGATTCATCGGAATCTAACATTTCTTTTACTATACTTTCGTTAGTCCCAGCAAGTATAACACTATCTCTAATTCCCGCATAAAAAGTATAGTCTTCAGCGGTATAAGAATATATATTTTTATTTTTCTGGATAGTATAGCGAGTGCTATCCGTTGGAAGTAGCAAGCTGTCTTGTGGTGCAATGAGTGTATAAGCTATAGTGCTGTCTGTTCTAGTAGAAGTAAGTAAACTAGGTTGAGAAGCCTGTAAATGCCTTAGTAGTATCGAAGCATCTGTGGCGTCGCCCGATAATGTTGTGGAAAATTGAGTTTGTTTTAACGCATCAAAATCACTCCAATCATTTATGTGCCACACGCTACTTGTTTTTTCGATTATATAATCGGTAAGTTCTTTCTTCTCCTTAGTTTTTTTATCACAGGCTAGAAGACTAAAAATTACCATTAAACTTATAAGCACCGATGTTTTATTCATAGGTTGTAGCATTTAGAGATACGAAAATACGATAACTAAGGTTAAATGTAATAAAAAAAAGCTGGTTCGTCACTTAATAATATTTGGTGAGAACCAGCTTTTAGCAAC
>JAJYTI010000140.1 GCA_021793135.1 Bacteroidota bacterium | reverse complement strand
TGGCAAGAAAATAAATTTAAATATGGCGCCAAACCCTTCACACTTAGAAACCGTAGGTTCTGTAGTAGAAGGTATAGTGCGTGCAAAACAAGATACCAGTTATCCAGATACACCGAAGAAAGTACTGCCTATTGTAGTGCATGGTGATGCAGCGATTTCTGGGCAAGGAATTGTTTATGAGATTGTGCAAATGGCACAACTGGACGGATATAAAACAAATGGTACCATACATATAGTAGTAAATAACCAAGTAGGGTTTACTACCAATTATCTTGATGGTAGATCGTCTACTTATTGTACCGATGTTGCAAAAGTAACTTTGTCACCAGTAGTGCATGTAAATGCCGATGATGCTGAAGAAGTGGTTCGTGCAGCTAGATTTGCGTTGGATTATAGAATGAAGTTTGGTGAAGATGTGTTTATCGATATGTTAGGATATCGTAAGTATGGACATAATGAAGGAGATGAGCCGCGCTTTACCCAACCAAAACTATACGAAGCAATAGGTAAGCACAAAAACGTGCGTGATCTATATGCAGATAAGCTAGTGGAAGAAAAGATTATCGACAAAGACTTCGTAAAAAAGATTGAAAAAGAATTTAAAGCATCGCTTGAAGAAAGTCTAGAAGATTCTCGTAAGCAAGACACTACCACTATCACACCAATAATGCAAGATAAGTGGGCAGAATATAAGCAAGCTGATAGAAAGACGATGATGAAGCCTATCGACACAACTTACCCATTAGATAAGTTGGAGAAGATAGCTGAGGTTCTAGGTAAACTTCCTGAAGATAAGGAGTTTATTAGAAAGATTACTCGTCTAGTAAAAAATAGAAAAGACCGCTTCTTTAAAGATAATAAGCTAGACTGGGCTTTAGCCGAGTTATTAGCTTATGGTACACTTTTAGAAGAAGGTTATAATGTACGTATTAGCGGACAAGACGTAGAACGTGGTACTTTCTCTCACCGTCATGCTGTAATTAAAACTGCATCGCAAGAAGAAGAGATTGTACAATTAAAGAATGTTCCAAATGCAGAAGGTAAATTCAATATCTTTAACTCCTTATTATCAGAGTATGGTGTTGTTGGATTTGATTATGGATATGCATTAGGAAGTCCAGAGACTTTAACAATTTGGGAAGCACAATTTGGAGACTTCAGTAATGGAGCTCAAATTATGATAGACCAATATATCTCTGCGGCAGAAGATAAATGGGGTATCCAGAATGGATTGGTAATGTTATTGCCACATGGATATGAAGGCCAAGGTGCAGAGCACTCTTCTGCACGTATGGAGAGATACCTGCAATTGTGTGCAGATGATAATATGTTTGTAGCCGATTGTACTACCCCGGCAAACATGTTCCACTTATTACGTAGACAGGTTAAAGCAAAATATCGTAAGCCTTTAATTGTGTTTACACCGAAGAGTTTATTGCGTCACCCACTTGTAGTTTCTACAAAAGAGGATTTCGCAAATGGCTCATTCCAAATGTTGATAGACGATGCTAAAGCAAAAGCAAGCAAAGTAAAAACATTGGTTTTTGTTACCGGTAAGTTCTATTATGACTTATTGGAAAAACGCGAAGAGTTAAAACGTGATGATGTTGCATTGGTACGAATAGAGCAATTATTCCCATTACCAGAAGATGAAATCCGAAAAGTCCTTAAGAAGTATAAGAATGCTACGGACGTTGTATGGGCACAAGAAGAACCTAAAAACATGGGAGCTTATATGCATATCTTACTGCATTTAAAAGAAGCTTCTGGTTTTAGAGTTTGTAGTCAGGATTTACATGCATCGCCAGCAGCAGGTAGTTCAGTAAGAGCTAAAGGGCGTCACGAAGCAGTAATTAACAGCGTGTTTAATAAGAAATAAATAATTAACTTGTAAATTAATTCAATCCTTAAACAAAGGAAAAATAGAATACTATGGCATTAGAAATGAAAGTACCCTCACCGGGTGAATCCATTACGGAAGTAGAAATTGCACAGTGGTTGGTAGAAGATGGAGATTATGTAGAAAAAGACCAAGCTATTGCAGAAGTAGACAGTGATAAAGCTACCCTAGAACTTCCTGCCGAAGCGAGCGGTGTTATTACACTTAAAGCGGAAGAGGGAGATGTTGTGGCTGTAGGCGAAGTAGTATGTTTGATAGACACAGATGCTGCAAAGCCAGAATCTGATGCAAAAGAAGACACTCCTAAAGAGGAAGCAAAAGAAGAAAAGAAAGAAGAGCCAAAAGCAGAAGCTCCTAAAAAAGAAGCTACTTATGCAACTGGAACACCATCTCCAGCAGCAAATAAGATATTACAAGAAAAAGGTATAAAACCAGAAGCTGTTTCAGGAACTGGTAAAGCAGGACGTATAACAAAACAAGATGCTGTAGACGCTGTTCCATCTATGGGAACTCCAGGAAACGGTTCTCGTAATTCTTCGTCTAAGAGAATGTCTATGTTGCGTCGTCGTGTAGCAGAACGTTTAGTTTCTGTAAAGAACGAAACAGCAATGCTAACTACTTTTAACGAGGTGGATATGAGTAAAATATTCGAACTTCGTGCTAAGTATAAAGACCGTTTTAGAGATAAGCATGGTGTAGGACTTGGCTTTATGTCTTTCTTTACTTTAGCAGTAGTTCGTGCTTTAGAACTTTACCCTGATGTGAATTCTATGATCGATGGAGACAATATGGTAACTTTCGATTTTAAAGATATTTCTATTGCTGTATCTGGTCCTAAAGGATTAATGGTACCTGTAATTCGTAATGCAGAAACACTTACATTCCGTGGAGTAGAATCAGAAGTGAAACGTCTTGCTACTCGTGCACGTGATGGGCAAATCACTGTAGATGAGATGACAGGAGGTACATTTACTATTACTAACGGAGGTGTGTTTGGTAGTATGATGTCTACACCAATTATTAACCCACCACAATCCGCAATCCTTGGAATGCATAATATTGTAGAGCGTCCTATCGTTCGTGATGGAGCTATTGCAATTGCACCAATGATGTATTTAGCATTATCGTATGACCACCGTATTATTGATGGTCGTGAGTCAGTAGGATTCTTAGTGGCAGTTAAAGAAGCTATCGAAGATCCAGTAGAATTATTAATGGACGGAAATATTGAACGTGCATTAGAGTTATAATAAACTCACTTAAATATAAATTTTGTAAAAAGGTCGTTGCATTTTTAAATGTAACGACCTTTTTTTATCCATAAGAAAAGGTTTGTTTTTATTTTATTAAATAAAAGTCATAGTTTTACTGTTTATGTAATGAATTTTATATCATGTTTTTTCGATTCTCCATTCTAATTTTATTTTCAGTATTTTTTATTTCTTGTAATCAATATGACAATGGTCCAATTCATTTGGATGATGAAAAAGAGTTGATTTCTTTTCAATTCGAACAAGAGTTTAATTCTTCGCTGTCAGAAACTGTAGTAGGTGTAATTCATGGAAGTACTATTCGCCTTACCATTCCAGATGTTATCGATACCAAATCATTAATAGCTACTTTTGAATATGAAGGTGAGGCCATATATGTAAATGACGAGTTGCAAGAGTCAGGAATAACTCAAAATGATTTTTCGAAACCTATAATTTATGAGGTGCATGCGGAGAATGGGAGTGTAAAAACTTACGATATAAAAGTAATTCTTTTACCAGATGTTCAATCTAAGGTTCCACATATTTATATCAATACCGATGAAAATGCACCTATAGATTCTAATGAAGAATACGTTTGGGCAGATATAGAAATTGAAGGTAAAGGAGTGTATGATGATTTTCAAGGGAGAACAAAAATTCGAGGAAGAGGGAATGATTCCTGGAATCAACCTAAGAAACCATATAAGTTAAAATTAGACTCCAAAGCATCTTTATTAGGGTTGTTGCCAGAAAAGAAATGGATTTTACGCTCCAATTATCGAGCAGAAAGTTTAATGCTTGATGCTGTAGCATTCAGAATGGCTTCTTTATTAGATATGCCATATACACAACATGCTATTCCTGTGGATATTACCATTAATGGAGAATATGTGGGTAGTTATATATTTACAGAACAAAAAGAGGCTAAAGAAAATAGAATTAATGTAGTAGATGGTGGCTTATATTTAAATCTAGATGTGTATATGCATAAACCACCAGGGTTATTTTACTCCGATTATTTCGATTTACCTGTTATGATTCGTTACCCAAAACTCGATGAAGTGTCACCAACCGAATTAGCTAGCGAATTATCACGAATAAAATCGGATTTTCATATTATGGAAGAGCCTATAGCCGATAATAGTTTTCCAGATAATAATTATTTGGATAATATAGATATCGATGAATTCGTAAACTACATGATAGTTTATAATTTGAGCTTAAATCAAGAAATAAATCATCCGAAGAGTACATATATGCACAAGCATAAAGATGGAAAGTACAAAATGGGTCCAGTTTGGGATTTTGATTGGGCTTTTGGTTATAACTCACAAACAAATACGCATTTCAATAATCCAAATCAGAGTTTATTGTTAGAAGGAGATATGATAGGAGATGTGTTTTTTTCTAGAATTATGGAAGATCCTGTGGTTCAAACCAGATATAAGGAACGTTGGGAAGAATTTAAAAATGAAAAATATGCAGAGCTTATAACTTATATTATGGATTATACCGAGACAATTAGTGAATCTTATGATTTGGACTATGCAGTTTGGGGACAAGGAGTGGGAAGTGTAGATTTAGCAGCACAACAAATAATAAACTGGTTAAATGTAAGAGTACAATATATGGATGTGTATGTCTCCGAATTATAAGATATTAGAGGCAGTACTGGTAATTTACTGCCTCTAATGTAAGCCCGTGAGTTATCAAAGTGAAATGGTATTAAAGCCTAATTTTTGTAGTCCAAAGTAATATGTAAATCCATTAGGGGTGATTTCTATAGAACTTGGCAAATCTTTTTTGTCAACCCCAAGTTTTTGCATAGCAAATTCACAGGCCACTAACCGAACTCCAGATTTCTCTGCACGTTCTATAAAAGGTAGTAAATTTTTATCGTCAGCTAGTTCCTTAACCACAGTTCCAATCAACACCACTTCAAATTGAATATTTTCACTTTGCTCTTTGTATATTTCTCCTGTTGCTATGGATGCCATTAAATAAGCTCCATTGTCCACCATTATGCCATACTTACCGTCATCTTGCAAACCAGCTTTGTTTACTTCAGCTATAGAATGAGTTTGAGCATCTACATTTTGCGATATTCCAAAACTTAGAAATGTTACGGTCAATAATAAAAATAACTTTTTCATATTTATTGTTTTGATTTAAATTGTTTATGCTAAGTAAGACGTAAACTAAATTCAATCATTACAGATATTTTTTTATTTGATTTATAAGTTCTTTGAAGGTTATAAGTCCAGCATATTGCCAAAATACTTCTCCGTTTTTAAATAGCAATAAAGAGGGAACACTACGGATATGGAATGATGCAGCAATTAATGGATTCGTATCAGTATCTATTTCTAAGTATAAGAGGTCTTCTTGTAATTCTTTTTTAAAACAAGTAAATATAGGTAGCATAGTTTGGCAAGTTCCGCACCAGTCTGCATGGAAACTTAATAAGGTTGGTTTGCTATTATTAATATGGTTTCCTGATACATGCATTTCTGTTAATTTTGAACAGGATATCCTATTTCGTTTAGTC
>JAJYTI010000139.1 GCA_021793135.1 Bacteroidota bacterium | reverse complement strand
TTAAATATTAAAAAAGCCGAAGTATATAGTATATACTTCGGCTTTTTCCTTTTATTAATACAATTTATTCTTCATCTAAAAGAGATACAATATCATCTACCATCATTTCTACTGAAATTAGTCCACCTCCAGAGATAAACCATACATGAGGGTCTAAATAAAATATTTTATCATTTTTATATGCATTCGTTTGTTGAATCAACTTATTGACCACCTCACTTTTATTAGCATCTCTACCATATACAGCAGCATTCCTATCTACAATAAATAAATAATCTGGATTAGACTCCGCAATCAATTCGTTTGAAACAATGCGACCATGCACCGATGTATTTGTAGTTTCTAATACAGGGTTAAGTAGTAATACATCATGAATAAAGCCAAATCGGGAAGCTTTCCCAAACGCGTTATAATTACCATTATTATAAATCAAGAATAAAGCCTTATTTGAATCTTTCTTAAATTTCTCTTGTGCTTGATTTATTTTACTAAACAATTGATCGAGCTTCTCCTCCACTTGATGTTCTTTACCTACTAAACGCCCTATTAATAATGTATTTTCTTTGAATGAATTTAAATAATCATCGGTATTAGTACCGATATAAACTGTTGGAGCAATTTTACTTAATTCATCGTAATAACGTTCCTGTCGTGTAGAAATCAAAATTAAATCTGGATCGTATTCATTAATCGCCTCTAAGTTAGGCTCTATTACTAGTCCCGCATCGCCTATACTATTATCATTTTGTATATATTCTAAATATTTTGGCAGGTGTTTTTTAGGTACAGCTACTGGTTTTACATCAAGTTCTTGCAGTGTTTCTAAAGCACCAATATCTAAAGTCACAATACGAGTAGGATTTTTCGTTACTTTAGTTTTCCCAAGCTTATGAGTTATTTCTACAGTTTCTCCAAGAGACTTTTTTTCTTTTTGTACATTATTACAACTATAGAGTACTATCCCTAAAAAAAGAAATAAGAGGGATGTAAAACGAAATAATTTTCTCATTGTTAAAAGGTTAAGTAGTTAGAGTATCTTGATATTTTATGGTCTAATCCTATCAAAGGTACTTTTAAAAATATTTGAAAAATCCTTATTCTTAAATTTTATATCTTAAAGTATAGATAATACTTCCATATCTGAAATTAAAAAGAGTCCAATAATAGTATTATATCGGACTCTTCTTTTTAAATAAGGAAACTTTTTTAATTTATTTTGGTAATAGTATCTCCATTTGTATCTACTTTCACAGGTTCGCCTTCTACTGGGCGTCCACCTTTAGCTTTATTTAAAACGTAAGCCTCTCCAGTCTCTGGATTTACTTTAACATGATTAGGATGTGAACCTGTAGGTAAATCAGCTAAAATCTCATACGTTTTTGCATCCAATACAGTAGTAGTTCCAGTCTGTCTATTTGCAGAGTACAATCTATTTTCTACAGGATCGTATGCAATCCCAATAGCACCATCTCCAGTCTCAATACTTTTTAATAGTTTTCCTTCTTTATCTAAAATAGTTAATGTTCCCGATTTTTGATTGGTTACAAAAAGGTGCTCTCCATCACTCGTAATATTAACTGGTGATTCTCCACCAGAAGGGAAACTCTTAATTAACTCACGTTTATTTACATCGATTACTCCAATAGTATTGTCACCCATATTGGTAACATAAATAATATCTTTAGAGCCTGCAAAAGTAAGTCCAGTAGTAGTTTGGCCAGTATTAGGAATGCTGTGAGAATATGTATTTGTATTCCCATCTATCACCCAAATATTTCCTGGTTTTCCTACATCGGTAATATAAATCATATTATTATCTTCATCTACTAACACTTCTCTTGTATGAGATTTTTCTTCACCATTTGTAATAGTAGTAACAAGTTTGCCAGTTTTTAAATCGATTACACTAACCGAACTTGTACGTGTATTGGAAGTATAGGCTAATTGAGTTTTTTGATTAATTCCAATACCAAAAGGTGGATTTTCTTTAAGCGAAATGCTATCTACAATGGATAAATTAGAAGGATTTATTTTATATAACGCTCCTCCAGGATTTGTACGATTTCCTGCACCAGTTACATAAATATGTCCATCTACATTACTGATTACCGCCTCATAAATGCCATTACCAGCGGGAGCAGAATGTTCTACTTTTTGTGCAATTGCATAATTACTAGATACTGTAGTAATTGCAGCTAGAGTTACTAGCCTTATATATCGGCTTGCTTGTTGTGATAGTGTGTTTGATTTGTTCATTATAATTAAGTATTAGGGTTGTTTAATAATATTTAGTCAAGGGAAATAATACTGTGCCACCAAGAGTAAAATTCTGGAAATATTTTTTGCCAGTATCTTGCTCCATGTTTCCCATTTGGATTTAATTGTATTTCAATAGAAATATTATTTTGCTTTTTAAGCAAGTCTGATATTTCTCTGATATTTTCAATCATATTTACCGGAATTTCTGCATTGGAACGTTGTTCCAAATTTCCACCATAAAAAAAATAATTCTGCTTTAGTTCTTTCTTATCTTTATTAGGGAAATAAGCTTTAATTGTATGCTTAAGTTTCTCTTTATCATCCATCCAAATAGATGGAGATAAAACCCCTACATTTCCAAATACTTCAGGGAAATGTAAACCTGCATATAAAGACAATAAACCACCTAAGGAACTCCCTACAATAGCTGTATATATTGAAGATGATTGAGTTAAAAAGGTTTTGTCGATATATGGTTTTAGAGAATATACTATATCATGCAAGTAACGTAAACCAAGTGGAGATGAAACCCATTCTGATTTATGTATTAAATATTCCTTTTTTCGCGCTTCTGGATTTATTGCACTCTCTATTGCTACAACTATTGCTTTGTTAGGACTTGCATTTATTGTTTTATCCACTTGCCATTCTATCGGACCTTTTTTACCATGAGCAGTTGCCTCATCAAATAGAAATTGTCCGTCATGCATATAGATTACTGGATATCTTTTTGTAGTGTTTTGATAGTCTTCTGGCAGATATATCCATATTTTTTTATGTGAATCTAATTTTGGAAAATAAAAAGCACTATGCAATAATTCCACTTGTGGACTCGCTGTTGAAGATGGAAATTGATCCCGCCAAGCTTCTATAATTATCTTTATGTTTGAGTCTTCTTTCGAGTTTAAAGTATATGATTCTAAAAGCTTTCCATTTTTATCACAGCTCAATGCTTTCCAGTTACCTCTAGTAATCTTGAATTCTAAATTGTTTGTATTTATATTTTTTAATAATACACTTGTAGTTTCTCCTTTAGGAGGAACTATCCCAATTCTATCACCTTTAGGATTCCAATTATTAAAACTCCCTATTGCAAACAAAGGATCTCCAACAAAATCGTCGATTGTATTGGTTATTTCTAAGGTAATATAAGATGAATTTTTACTCATTCTAATACTTAATAAGAAAAACAACTTATGTCAAATCACAGCTATAAAAAGCTCTTTTGAAGACTAAAGTGAAGCAAAGTTATACTTTTATTTATAATAATTCTAAATAATATTGCTGATAAAATAGAATTGTTCTAATTTAGCAGTCTATTAAATATCATATTATGTTAGCAAGACGTTGTCGTCTATTAATAATAATTTTCTGCTGTCTTATAAATTATAGCTTTGCCCAAACACAAGGTATAATTAGCGGAACTATTTATAATGAAGATCAAGCTGTACTTCCTTATGCATTAATTAGCTTAGGAAATCAACATATTTCTAGCGATGAAAAGGGCTATTTTGAGTTTCAGAATATTTCTGCAGGTTCGCATATACTTATAATATCGGAGTTCGGTTATAAAACATTCACGGACACAATAGTTAAACATGCATCTGAAAATTTGGTGCTTAATATCCAATTAACTCCCAGTAACAATACGTTAGATGAAATAAATCTTGTTGGCAAAACCGAAAAACAACGTATTAGTGAACAACCCATTCGAACACAAGTTATAGAAACACAAGCTACCGCAACCCAAGCTTCGTCTCTCACTGATTTAATGAATCAAAATACGGGTATACGCATACGGCAAAATGGAGGTTTAGGTAGCACACCTGAAATATCAATTAATGGATTTCAAGGACGCTCTGTTAAATATTTTAAAGATGGAATTCCATTAGATTTTCTTGGGGATGGATACAATATTTCCTCCTTACCTATGGAGGCGCTCGATCACGTAGAAGTTTACAAAGGTGTACTTCCTGTTTCGTTAGGTGCAGATGCACTTGGTGGCGCAGTAAATTTGGTTACTCGAAAAAGAGGAGGCTCCCATCTTAATGCTTTTTATGAAGTAGGTTCATTCAATACCCACCGAATGGGTTTAATGGGCGCGACAGAAAGTAAAAATGAAAATTGGTTTTTAGGAACCGAAATGTTTATGAATTACTCCGATAATGATTATCGAGCAAATGTTGAGGTTGTCGATTCCGAAACAAGAAACGAAGAAATAGTTCGATTACCTATGTTTCATAATCAATTTAAAAACTATTATACCGAATTATTTGCAGGAATCCAAAATCAATCTTGGGCCGATGAGCTACGAGTATCCATCGCCACTTTTAATCTAGTTAAAGAACAACAACATCCTGCACTAATGACTGATGCATATGGTGATGTGCATTCTAAACAAAGCAGTGTGGTTCCTACTATACGTTATAAAAAAGAACTTCTTAACGGAAAACTATCGATCGATCAATTTGCGTCCTATAATGATTTACGAACGCAACGTATTGATACTTTACGTGGTTCTTATGATTGGTATGGTAATTTTACTCCTAAAAACTCCATTGGTGAATCAAGATTGCCATCGCAATCAGATGTACACGAAAAACAAATTACAGCTCGCACTAATGCTACCTACCGAATAAGCACTCTAAGTAGGGTCACGCTAAACTATGTTTTTACAAATGCCAATCGCTCTGGGAAAGATCCTTACGGACCTAAGTTAGAAGATACTAATATTGATGTACTTAGCTTAACTTCTACTTATCGAAAAAATGTACTAGGAGCTTCTTTAGACAATTACTTGTTAGATAGTAAGCTTCACAATCAGGCGATGGTTAAATATTATGTATATAATGCTTCTGGAATACAGAACACATGGTTTTCTACCGACATAACTTTACTTGACAAACATTCCAAATCAGCAAATTATTGGGGATTCGCAGATGCGTTAAAATACTATATTTCCAATTCATCAATGGTGCGCGCTTCGGCCGAGTTTACTTATAGATTACCTGAAAGAGATGAATTATTTGGAAACAATTTATTTATCGTTCCTAATTTTGAGCTAAATCCAGAAAAAAGCTTCAATGTAAATCTAGGCTATCAGTTCAATTACCAAAATAAATTCTATACAGAAATCAATAGTTTTTATAGACGTACTACCGATATGATTTTACTAGTACCTATTCAAGCGCCTAATGCACAATATCAAAATCAAGAAAACATAAAAGGTTTTGGTTTCGATATAGACCTTTCCTATAACTTTTGGGATAAGTACAAAATAAGTACTAATGCTAGTTGGCAAAATCTAAGATTGTTTGGCATTACAAACTTACAAGACACATGGAAAAATAATGCTAGATTGCGAAATACCCCTTACTTCTTTGCTAATGTAGGATTAGATGCAAAATACAAAGATGTATTTGGTAAACATGATGCATTAAAGTT
>JAJYTI010000138.1 GCA_021793135.1 Bacteroidota bacterium | reverse complement strand
TTCGTCTGTGTCTCTAATAAATTCAAATGCTAATGCAGTTATTTTTTTCTTTTCTAAGATTTTAAAATATTGTTTGTTTCTAGCTTTTAATTGTAGAGCAGAAATCAAAACAGTATTCGGTGCTATGAGATCTAATTCAGATAGAGTAGGAGGCTCCACTTTTAAAATTAGCGGGCATCCAAAAATTCGTTTTCTATCGGTACATATTTCGGCGCCAGCCTCAGAATAATCTACATCAGTAAAACCTGCATATTTACCTGCATCTTTTTCTACTAGAACTCTATGTCCTTGTGCTACAAGAGCAGCTGTAGCGTCTGGCGTTAAACAAACCCTTTTTTCTTGTTTACTGGATTCTTTAGGAATTCCAATGTAAAGAGCGCTCTTTTCTCTAACTATCTCTAGCATTTCTTCCTGTGGAATTAACTGTAGTCGAGTAAACGGGGATTTAGAAACTGTCATGAGCCTATGTTAATTATATATACACTTAATTTATTATAGTGTAATAAAATTCAATAATCGTTGTCCGGTATCCTGATGCATAATCTCTATTTTATGGAAAGAGTCGGCTAGTAAAGATACAATTTTATCTGGCCATTCAATAAATATCCAAGCATCCGAATCCAAATAATCTTCTATGCCAATATCATATGCTTCCTCAATATTTTCGAGGCGATAAAGATCAAAATGAAACAAACGTTCTCCAGATTCTGTAAGATGTTCGTTAACCAAAGAAAAAGTAGGGCTACTAATAGTATCGGTAACGCCTAATTCTTTTGCAAGAGATTTTATAAGCGTGGTTTTCCCCGCACCAACATTACCATAAAATAGGAACGTTCGTGAAGTGGCTTTTTCAAGAATGCTTTTTGCAACTTGATTTACATCTTCTATACCATAAAGTATTTCCATTTGGAACTAATATGTTTTTAGTTGTAAAACTTTTCTATTATAATTCTACATGCAATTGTGCTCCTGGACCAATAGGTAGACCTAACCAAATCCAAATCATTAATAATATAGACCAACCTATAAAGAATATTACCGTATATGGTAGCATAGAAGAAACGATTGTACCAATACCAGCATTTTTATCATAACGTTGCATGAAGGCTACTATTAAAGCAAAATAAGACATCATTGGAGATATAATGTTAGTAACACTATCTCCTACACGATATGCTACTTGAACAAGTTCTGGAGAGTACCCTAATAACATAAACATCGGAATGAAAATAGGAGCCATGATTGCCCATTTTGCAGATGCACTTCCCATAACCAAGTTTATTATAGCAGATACTACAACAAAGCTCAACATGAGTGGAATAGGTCCTAAACCAGAGCTTTGTAATACTTCGGCACCTTGAACTGCGAAAATTAATCCAAGATTTGTCCAATTAAAATAAGCTACGAATTGTGCAGCAAAGAATACAAGCACAATATACGAACCTAATGTTTCCATAGATTTCGACATTCCGTTCATTACATCTACATCGTTCTTTACAGTTTTAGCTCCAATTCCATATGCGATACCTGCAACTGCAGCACCCAAGAATATAAAGGCAACAATACCAGACATAAATGGTGAGCGTAAAATGGCTCCATCATCACCACGTAAATAACCATCTACTGGAATTAATCCACCAGCGATAAAAGCTGTAAACAATAATGACGCTATTAAAGCATAACGTAAACCCTTTTTCTCTGTAGCATTTAATTGCTCTATTTCCATCGCTTCTTCTTCTCCCTCATAAACCCCAAGTCTTGGAATTACAATTTTCTCTGTTACCCAAGTACCTAAAGCGGCAATAACAAAAGTAGAAATAACCATAAAGTAATAGTTACTTGCTGGATTCACTACATAACTTGGATCTAATATTCTAGCTGCTTCTTCGGATAATCCTGCAAGCAATGGGTCTATAGTACCTAATAGTAAGTTAGCACTATAACCTCCAGATACTCCGGCAAAAGCTGCTGCAAGTCCTGCTATTGGGTGTCTTCCTGCTGCTTGGAAAATAACTGCCGCTAACGGAACTAATAATACATAACCTACCTCGCTAGCTGTATTGGAAAGAATACCTGCAAATACAATCACAAAAGTTAATAGTTTTTTTGGAGAGGCTAATACAATCTTACGTAATATGGCTGCAATTAGTCCAGAACCTTCTGCTACACCAATACCTAATAAAGAAACCAAAACAGTTCCCAATGGTGCAAAATCAGTAAAGTTGGTAACCATCTTACTTAAAATAAGATCTAAACCTTCTTTAGAAACCAAATTTACTGGAGTAATCACTTCGCCAGTTCCAGGGTGAATTACACTAATGTCAAATAAACTTGCTACCCATGAAGCTATTACTACTAATAATGCAAAACCAGCAAATAACGTTGCTGGATGTGGAAGTAGGTTACCAATTCGCTCTACGTAACCTAAAAATCTATCTACTAAACTTTTCTTTTGCCTTTTTCCCATTTTGCTTACCTAAGTTAGGTTTTTAAAGTTTGTACTTGATATTTTTATTTTATCAAGTAGGTTAATATTTATTCTGTTTTATCGGAAACCTTTCTAGCGCTTCCTTTTTCTTTCTTTTTTTGCCCTACCAAATTGTATTCAAAAGTATAATTATCTCCTTCTGTATATAGAATTTTCATATGGATGGCTTTCCTTTCATCCATATTCTTAGGGCTAATTTTTTTTACGATATATTCACAGTCGTTAATCCAACGAATAGAAGAGGTGTCGGATTTACCTTGAAAGTAATCTATTTCTATAGAGTCGTTTCTAACAAATGTTGTTTTTAATAACTCTCCATTTACAAAGGTCTCAAATTCAAAGGTACCTGTACGGAATCCTTCGCAATCACGCTCCATAGTATAGCAACCTACCAGTAGTGAAGATGCGAATATGGAAAGAAGTAATTTTCTCATAAATTTGAATTTTCTGCAATTTCCGAAATTTTAAGTAAAGCACCTAATTTTCGAAGGACTCGAATGATCCATCAGTGTAAAAAATTATAATCCTTTTTATTTCTTTATGAAAGTCTTTTTGTCGATTGGCTATAAAAGTAGGAGTTTCTTGTTTTATAGAAGTAGGAGAGGGTGCTGCCTCGGTAGGATTTTCTTTGATCTCTTTATTATTAGGAATAGTATTAACATGAGGTTCTTTAACGGCACCTGATGTATGTTTTGGGAAATCACCTTTATTATATAATAACCATGATGTAGTTACTTCAGGAAAATGCTCCAGAATTTTCATTACAAATTCCAAACTCGGTTTGTTTCGTCCAGAAAGAATGTGCGAGATTGTAGACCTATTAAAATCTATTTTTTCAGAGAATGCAGATGCACTTAAATCATAATACTCCATAATAGTTTTTAGCCTTGTTGCAAATGTAACACTGTTTATCATTGTAACTTTTATTTTAAAAAACACGGTGTTACAAATGTAATCAATAAATTTGTTCCAAAAGTCAACAAGTGTATAAAGATAAATTTACATTAAAGTTAAATTCAGATTGTTAAATATAAATACCTGATAATCAATAATTAGCATTAAGCAATTTACGTACTATAGATTGCTTCTATGAAGGGGATTGCACCATCTTTTGTGTATCTTTAGGATTGTTACGTATGTAAACAGGAGTGTGTTTCATTTAGTTTCCTTTTGTAAACTTTCGACTGTTTATATTTGTAAACTCAATAAAAAACTATGAAGAATCAATCAGAATTTTCTTGGGCAAAATTACCTGGATTAAAAAACAGATACTTTAATAATGCTTTACTCGAAAAGATTTTATTTCAATTTTTATCCGATAAAGTAGAGGTTAAGGTAATTGGTAGTTCCGAAGAAAATCGACCTATCTATAGAGTTGCAATAGGTCGAGGTAAAAAAAATATTTTAGCTTGGTCACAAATGCATGGTAATGAAACTACCAATACAAGAGCTATTCTAGATTTATATAATTTATTAATACACTATAATGAATATTTACTTGATTCAGATGAAAAACAATCCTTTAATAACTTTTTAGAAGAATATACACTCTATACCATTCCTATTTTAAATCCTGATGGAGCCGAAGTATATACAAGAGTTAATGCAAATAAAATAGATTTAAATCG
Source organism: Bacteroidota bacterium (assembly GCA_021793135.1). Lineage (GTDB taxonomy): Bacteria > Bacteroidota > Bacteroidia > Flavobacteriales > Flavobacteriaceae > JAJYTI01. The sequence goes on along the minus strand of JAJYTI010000138.1, from coordinate 1,649 downwards.
AGATGCTGAGAAGCGTACGCAGTTAGAAAGCCAAATTTTGTATAGTCAAGTAAAGGAGTTGAATCCAGTTTTATGTTTGAATCTTCACGATCAACGCACTTTATTTGGTTTAGACAACAAGCAACCTGCTACGATTTCATTTTTAGCTCCTTCTGCTAATTATGAACGAAGTATAACTCCTGCTAGAAGAAGTGCTATGGCGGCGATTGAAAGGGCAAACTATACATTGCAGCAACATATATCTAATCAAGTTGGGCGGTTTGACGATTCGTTCAATATAAATTGCTCTGGAGATTTTTTTACAAATAAAGAATATCCAACAATTCTTATAGAAGCCGGACATTATTATAATGATTATGACAGAGAACTAATTAGAAATATGTTATTATTAAGTTATTTAGCAATTTTTAATATTTTAAAAATTCCGGAAGCAGTATATTTGAATCGTTATAATACAATACCTGAAAATCGCAAAAACTATACTGATTTGATTTTACGTGATGTAAAAGTCGAAAATACAGGAGAATTAATGGACATAGCCCTTTATTTCCGAGAAGTTTTTGTTAATGGACGGGTAATGTGGACTCCGGAGTTTTTAGAAGTAGTAACGGAGAGAGAAAGTCGAAACGCACATTATATTGCTGAAAGACAATTACATGAAGCGAAAATCGATGTTAATAATATCTTAATATGGAAAGATCAGTTTTTAACAATTCTTAACATATATGATAAAATGTTATTAAAATCGATAGAAATTCAATTCAAACTCAAATAACTTACTATTTTTGCAAAAGATTAAATTTATACTATGGCAAGATTTAAATTAGATCATATAGATCACAAAATTCTGGAAATGTTAATCGACAACACGAGAACACCATTTACAGATATTGCTAAAACATTGGGAATATCTGCGGGTACTGTTCACGTGAGAGTAAAGAAAATGGAAGATGCAGGATTTATCACAGGTTCATCTTTAAAGATCGACTATGACAAATTAGGTTATTCTTTCATCGCTTATGTAGGAGTATTTTTAAATAAAACTTCACAAACACAATTTGTGTTAGAGCGTATTAATGAAATTCCTTATGTTACTGTAGCACACGTTACAACAGGGAAGTTTAATATCTTCTGTAAAATCCGTGCAAGAGATACAACTCATGCTAAAGAGATTATCTATCAAATAGATGATATCGAAGGAGTTACACGTACAGAGACTATGATTTCTATGGAGGAGAGTATTAATGATAAGAAACGTTTAATGTATTCTATCTTTAAAGATTACTAATAAATAGTAATCCAAAACCCCTTATCCTATTATTAAATCACCTGTTAGTTTTCTAACAGGTGATTTTTTTATTGACCATATTAAATAATTTATTGCAATAGAATGTTTAATTTGCTGTTAATACCATAAAATTACTCTTTAATTTTTTAGGTGTTTATTACTTTTAATAAAAAATGAAATGCAAAATACATCTATTATAAAATCTATTAATCCTTTTAGTCAATCCGTTATAAATGAATATACGTCATTAACCGATAAGGAAATCGAACAAAAAATAAACATTGCGTATACAGCTTATAAGGAGTGGAGAAAAGTAAGTTTTGACGATAGGGCAGACATACTTTTTAGAGTAGCTGATCGG